>NZ_JBQEDL010000015.1:0-91274 GCF_052106715.1 Gordonia sp. (in: high G+C Gram-positive bacteria) | reverse complement strand
ATCGTGGGGCACAGGTACTCGAGCAGGTCGTCAGCGAGTCCGCCGTGCGCCTCGTACTCCGAAACCGGCTGGACGACGGCGACGACGCGTTCTCCTAGGTCCTCATCGGGGACTCCGACGACGGCGACGTCGAGCACCCCCGGATGCGATGCGAGCGCATCTTCGATCTCGCGCGGATAGATGTTGACGCCGCCGGAGATGATCAGGAACGACTCCCGGTCAGTCAGGAACAGGTATCCGTCCTCGTCGAGGTAGCCGACGTCACCGGTCGTCGTCCACGTGGGATGCGCGCGATGCTGCGCGGCGCGCGTCTTCTCCGGTGCGTTGTGATACTCGAACGGCAGCCGGTCGCGTTCGAAGTAGATCGTCCCGATGGACCCGGCGGGGACCTCGGCGCCACTCGCATCACATATGTGCACCGTCCCCAGCACGGTACGGCCGACCGTTCCCGGTCGGGCGAGCCACGCTTCGGTGTCGACGATGGTGAGCCCGTTGAGTTCGGTCGACGAATAGTATTCCGACAGGATCGGTCCCCACCAGTCGATCATCTGCCGTTTGATGTCGACTGGACACGGCGCGGCGGCGTGTACCGCAGTCCGCAGGCTCGACACGTCGTACCTCTCGCGCACCTCCTGCGGGAGTCGCAGCATCCGAACGAACATGGTCGGCACCCACTGGCTGTAGGTGACCCGGTAGCGTTCGACGAGTTCTAGCGCACGCCCCGCGGCGAAGCGCTCCATCACGACGACCGTCCCACCGAGCGCTTGGACCGAGGCGCAGGTCCGCAGCGGGGCCGCGTGATAGAGCGGGGCCGGTGACAGATAGACGGTGTCCGGCCCGACGCCCCACACCTGCTGGTTCATCGCGACCATCGTGTCGCCGGGCTCGTCGATCTGACGACCCGGCAGTTCGGGCTTGATGCCTTTCGGACGTCCCGTGGTGCCCGAGGAGTAGAGCATGTCGGCTCCACGCGGCTGATCGCGCAATGCGACGGTGGGCTCCGCTGACGCGGCCGCGTCGAGGTCGTCGTGACCGGGAATGACCCCACCGTAGGAGAATCGCGTCTGTACGCCCTCGGTGAGCGGAACCAACTCGGCGGCGAGATCGCTGAGCGCGGCGTCCACGATGATGGTCCGGGCACCGCAGTCGGACACGATGTACGCGGCTTCCTCGGCGGTCAGATGCCAGTTCACCATCGTCAGGTACAAACCCGACCGCATTGCGGCCCAATAGATGTCGAAGACGCGGGCGGTGTTCGTCGCGAGCACCGCCAGGTGATCACCGGGGGCGAGCCCGCCGGCTTGCAGCGCCCGGGCGACTTGGATCGATCGATCCTCGAGTTCACCGAACAGGACGGTCTCGCCGCTGTCGGCCATGATCACCGCAGGGTCGGTTCCGCGGGTGGAGAGGTGCGCTCCGGGATACATCGGTCCTCCTGATGTCGATTCAGTACAAGTAGTCTTCGCCGCTGGCCCGAACGGTGACGTCGGAGAGACTGATCCCCCACGGCTGATCAATGACGTGGACGACGGCGTCCGCGAGGTCGTCCGGCGTGATCAGCCAGTATTTGATCGAGTCCACATCGGTGAGCTCCGGAGCCAGTTCGCCGTTCACCAGCGCACTGGCGTGCTCACCGAACGATTCGGCTCGCTGGCCGACTAGACCGGTCACCGCGGAATCGTTGACGATCCAACTCGCGAGGTTGGTGCCGGTGACGCCCGTCGGCTTGACCGTGGTGACCTTGATCTTGCCCTTCGCCTCGATACGCAGGGAGTCGGAGATGGTGGTGACGGCGGCCTTGGTCGCGGAGTACACACCCGACCCCTCGATACCCGCGTTGCCGTAGATCGACGAGATGTTGACCACCTGGCCGCGGCCCTGCTCGATCATCTGGTCGTAGACCGCGGAGATGCCGTTCACCACGCCCTTGATGTTGATGTCGATGGCCGCATGCCACTTCTCCCAGGCGCGCGCATGGTCGGCGAAGTACGCCAGCGGCATCACGCCGGCGTTGTTGACTAGGACGTCGACGGCGCCGAACTGGTCGACGGCAGCTGTCACAGCCGCGGTCATCTGCTCCATGTTCGTGACATCGGCGACCTGCCCGATCGCCGCACCTCCGGCCGTGGTGATGCCGTCGACGACCGCGTTCAGGTTGTCGCCATTGATGTCGACGCCGACGATGCGGGCGCCGGCCGCTGCGGTCTTCTCCGCGATCAGTTTGCCGAAGCCGCTGCCGGCTCCGGTGATCAGAATGACCTTTCCGGTCAAGTATTCAGACATGGTCGAGTGCTCCTTGGACGATGAGTCGGGTAGTGGTCGGTCGAGGCGATACGGCGTACGGGTGTTCAGACGATGTCGATCACGTCGAGCACCGCCGCGACGTGCGCGGGGTCGCCGGAGCGGGTGACTGCCGAACGCCAAGCGGTGCGGGTAGTCCCCCACCGCAGGAAGTCGGTGGCAGACGAGGTCGCGGTGTCTTCCGGGAGGTCGCCGCTCTCGCGGACTGCGACCGCGCCGTCATCGGAGCGCTCGATGACGAAGGTGCGGTCGGTCGCGCCGGTCAGACGCAGACCGAGCGGCCGCTCCAGCACGGGGTGCAACGCAGCACCGTTCATCTGGGACAGGCCTGCGAGCATCCAGTCAATGGCCGGGTCGATCGCCTCGCTGACGGAGACGTCGAACGGGGCCCGCGGCCCGAACGGCTGCATCAGGTCGCATGTGAGGTGAACCAGGTGGTCGAACGCGACGGCGTCACTGAGCTGGCTCATGCGGTAGGTCCCGAGGTCGAGCATCTCCAGCGGAGCGTCCCGCAGATCCTCACCTTGGAGTGCTTCAAGGGTCGCGAGTCCGGCTGCGGACTGTTCGCGGTAGTAGTCGGCCGCCTGACGACTGGTCCACTCGGCGCGTTCACGCACTGCCGCGTCGTTCAGTCGTTCGGACGTGCCGCTCGGATTGTCCGGGAACACCAGGCCGGGGTCGGAGATGAAGTTGAAGAAGAAGCCCATGTGAGTGACGACGTCGTGGACCCGCCACCCGTGGCAGGCGCTGTCGGCAGACCAGTCGCGTTGCTCGTCGAGTCGGTCCAGCAACGCCAGCGCATCGCTCACCAGCTCGTGCGCGGCGCGCACTCCGTGTTCGGACATGTGTCGATATCTCCTTACGTGAAAGTTCTGTGAGCACCCGGCTCAGGCAGGGAGGAAGATCGATTTGAGACTCTGGTAGGCGGCGAGTCCCTCAGGTCCCAGTTCGCGGCCGACGCCGCTCTCCTTGACGCCGCCGAACGGTGAGCCCCAGTCGAGGTTGTAATAGTTGACGCCGAACGATCCCGTCTCGACGCGTCGGGCGACATCCACGCCACGATCGGGGTCGGTGGTCCAGACCGTGCCGCCGAGTCCGTACGACGAGTCGTTGGCGATCGAGATCGCCTCATCGAGACCGTCGTAGGCGATGACGGTCAGAACCGGTCCGAAAATCTCCTCCCGCGCGATGCTCGCGGAGTTGTCGATGCCGGCGAAGACCGTCGGCTCGACGAAGAACCCGCGGTCGAAATCGGCTGGTCGCCCGCCTCCGGTGGTGACGGTTCCGCCGTCGTTGCGACCACGATCGATCATCGACAGGACACGGTTGCGGTGGCGTTCGCTGGCGAGCGGCCCGACTGCGACGTTCTCGTCCATCGGGTCGCCGATCGGCAATGACGACGACATAGCCGTGATCGCGTCGACGTAGTTGTCGTATCGACTCTCCGGCACCAGGATTCGGGTCGACATGTAGCAGGTCTGGCCGGAGTTGAGCAGGGATGCGCTCGCCAGTCCCGCCACGGTCTGTTCGAGGTCGGCGTCGTCGAGGATCAACGCCGATGACTTTCCGCCGAGTTCCAACGTCACCGGACGGATCAGCTCGCCGCACACTCGACCGATCTGTCGGCCCGCCGCCGTCGATCCGGTGAAAGCGACCTTGTCGACCTGCGGGTGAGCTACCAGATACTGGCCGATCTCCGTACCGCCGTTGACGATGTTGAGGACGCCCGAGGGGAGACCGGCGGCGATCGCGGCCTCCGCGAGGACGTAGGAGTCCGCACTGGTCTCGGGAGAGGGCTTCAACACCACGGTGCATCCGGCGGCGAGCGCGGGCGCGATCTTGAACATCGACAGCACGGCGGGGAAGTTCCAGGGTGCGATCGCCCCGACGACTCCGACGGGCTCCCGCCGAACGATCGTCGTCCCGGGGAGCGGTGTGCTGGTGCGCTCTTCTTCGGCGGGGGTCGCCTCGATCAGGTCAGCGTAGTAGCGCAGCAGTTGGACCGGCGCCTGACCTTCGGCGAACCGGGCGAGCGCGATCGGCATGCCGTTCTCGCTGGTGACGGTGCGTGCACGTTCCTCCGCGCGGGACTCCAGTTCGTCGGCGAACCGTCTCAGGTGCGCGGCGCGCTCCGCGTGCGACAGGTCGCGCCAGCCCGACCGGTATGCGGCGCGTGCAGCGGCCACGGCCGCGTCGACGTCGTCGACGCTCGCCTCGGGAACGGAGCCGATGCGCTCCTCGGTGAGCGGCGAGATCACCGGGATCGTCTCCGTCCCCGCGGATTCGCGCCATCCTCCGTCGATGAACAAGTGTGTCCGGACAGTCTCGGTGGACATCGGCAACTCCTCAGTCAGTGTGTCGTCGGCCCGATCATCTCGCGCACTGTGTCCATCATCACCCGCACCGCGGAGTATTCCTTGACATCTAACGACCAATATTTGACAGTTAGAACCATGTCGGACCTCATCTGTGCGTCGTCGCTGAGTCAAGCACCCGAACTGATCACCGACTGCGGGGGCGACGCCGATGCCATATTCGCGAGGGTCGGCATCGATCCGTCCGTAGTGGGCGCATACGACCGCTTCGTCCCGTTCACCGTGTTGTCCACGTTGCTCGGGCTGTGCGCCGACGAACTCGGCGTGCCCGACTTCGCGCTTCGGCTCGCGGCCCGACAGGACCCGGACATCCTCGGACCGCTCGCCATCGCCGCCCGCAACGCCGACACGATCGGCGACGGCCTTCGGCAGGTCACCAACTACGCCCACGTCTACAGCCCCGCCATCGCGACCGAGTTGCGCGAGGACGCGGGCGAGAACGCCGACCGCGGACGTGCGAACGCCGTCGGCTACGCGTTCACCACGCTGTTGCATCGGCTGCCGTACCGGCCCCACGTGGTCGAGTTGGCCATGGGGGTGACCCTCTCGACGTTTCACATGTTCGCCGGTCCCGACTTCCGGCCGACGCGAATCGCATTCGAGCATCCGCCGATCTCAGCGCGCCGGGTCTACCTCGACTACTTCCACTGTCCGGTCGAGTTCAACGCCCCCGCCACCCTGTTGACGTTTCCGCGGGAACTGATGCACCGTCGTCTGCTGCGCGCCGATCCCCTCGCCTACGACGTCGCGGTCCGCTACCTGACTGGACACGAACGAGAAGACTCCTTCGCGGACGCGGTGTCCGGCCTCATCGTGCGGTCCCTGCCGGCGGGCGCGTCGACCTTGTCGACCATCGCCGGGCTGCTCATGATGCACCCGAGGTCAGTGCAGCGGGAACTCGCCGCGTGCGGCACGACGTTCGACCGACTCGTCGACGACGCGCGACGGGACCTAGCGACCACGCTCCTCGCGAACCCGAACGTCGCGTTGTCCGCGGTGGCCCGCCAGATCGGTTACTCCGAGCAGAGCACCCTGACGCGGAGTTGCCGACGCTGGTTCCAGATGGCGCCCCTTCGCAAGCGTCAGGCGCTGACCGGTCGTCTCCCCCGCGGCTCCTAGCCGGTTGTCAGAGGTTGGTGTTGGACCGTCCGATCGGAACGATCATCGGGCGATCGCTGACCGGATCTTCGACGACGCGTGACCGCAGCCCGAACACCTCGAAGAGGAGTTCTTCGGTGATGACCTTCGACGGTGGGCCCTGCTCGATGACGTCGCCGTCCTTCATGGCGACGAGGTTGTCGCTGTAGCGGACGGCGAGGTTGAGATCGTGGAGCACCATGAGGACGGTTCGGCCCTCCTCGTGGAGATCGTTGACGAGATCCAGAACGTCGAGCGCATGCGACAGGTCGAGGAAGGTCGTCGGCTCGTCGAGGAGGAGTAGGTCGGTGCCCTGCGCGAGGGTCATCGAGATCCACACGCGCTGTCGCTGCCCGCCCGAGAGCGAATCGACGGTGCGGTCGGCGAGATCCCGGATACCGGTCTGGGTGAGGACGGCATCGACGATGTCCTCGTCGGTGGACGACCACTGCCGGATCCAACTCTGGTGCGGATGTCGGCCACGCGCAACGAGATCGGCGACGGTGAGGCCTTCCGGCGCGATCGGCGACTGAGGAAGCAGACCGAGCTTGGTCGCGACCTCTTTGGTGCGGTATTCGGCGATGTCCTTGCCGTCGAGCACCACCGACCCCGCCGAGGGTTTGATCAGACGGGCCAGGGTCCGCAGCAGGGTCGACTTGCCGCAGCCGTTCGGGCCGATGATCGTGGTGACGACGCCGGTCGGCACGTCGAGATCGAGGTCGTCGATGACGGAGCGTCCCCCATACCCGGAGGAGACCGATCGTGCGCCGAGTCGTGGTCTGTCGAGATTGAGATCGGTCATCGGGAACTCCTGACGTTCTGTCGGATGAGGAGGTATACGAGGAAGGGTCCGCCGACGGCCGCGGTGACGATGCCGACGGGCAGCGTCACCGGCAGCAGCGTCCGCGCTACGAGGTCGGCACCGGCGAGCAGGAACGCTCCGACGGCAGCCGATGGGATCAGAGGTGGGGCCGACAGGCCGGTCAGCCGCATCGTCACCTGTGGCGACACGAATGCGACGAACGCGATCGGCCCGGCGCCGGAGACCGCTGCGGCGGCGAGGACGACCGCTGCGATGAGCAGCACCGCCCTGGTTCGGCCCAGGCCGACGCCCAGGCCCTGGGCGACGTCGTCACCGAGTTGCACTGCGCGCAGCGTGAACGCGGCGACGATCGCGACGACTGCCGCGATCCCGGTGAGGACTCCGGTGCCCACCACTTGATCCCAGGTGCGAGCCTCGAGCGAGCCGACCAGCCAGGTCTGGGCCTGACCGGCCTGGTTGATGTCGGCGCGCACCATCATCCAGGTGATGAGCGCATGCATGAGTGCGTTGACGGCGACGCCGATGAGGATCAGGCGCATCCCGTCCATGCCGCCGCGGGCAGCGAGCACGTATACGAGGAGACCGGTGATCAGGGCTCCGGCGAGTGCGATCCCCGGCATCCCGTAGCGAACGACGCCGGTTGCGACGCCGCCCGTTGTCAAGAGGAAGACCGCGGTGACGCCTGCGCCAGCACTGATTCCGAGGATGTCCGGGCTCGCCAGGGGATTGTGCGAGATCGACTGCACGATCGCACCGGACATCGCGAGCCCGGCGCCGACGATCACCGCCATCAACGCCCGCGGGAGACGCAGGTCGTTGATGATGAAGGTGCTCAGTGCGTCGCCCTGACCGATGAGAGTCTTGACGACCTGCATGAACGACAACGGGAGGTCGCCCATCCGGATGCTCATGCAGAAGAAGACGAACGCGCCTAGCGCGGCGATCAGGGTGACGATCACCGGTCGTGGCCGCCAGACGAAGCTGACGACTGCACCGAACCGCATCCCGATGGGCAGCCGCGGATGCGGCGGCGGAGCGACGTCGTCCGGGATCGGCTCGCGGTTGCTCATATCGATCACAGCCTGACCGCCCGTCGCCACCAGACCAATGCGACGAAGCACGGTGCGCCGACCAGTGCGACGACGATGCCGGCTTCCAGCTCACCGGGTCGTGCGACCACGCGGCCCACGATGTCTGCCACGAGCAGAACCAGCCCGCCCGCGACACCCGAGTACGGGAGCAGCCACCGGTGGTCCGGGCCGGTGAGGTACCGCGCGAGGTGCGGGACGACGAGTCCCAGGAACGCGATGCTTCCACAGGCCGCGGTGCCTGCCCCAGCGAGGAGCGTCACCGACAGGAGACCCACGCTGCGGGCCGCGGCCACGTTCTGTCCGAGTCCGCGAGCGACGTCGTCGCCGAGATTGAGTAGGTTGACCGCGGGCGCGTTGGCGAACGCCAACACCAGACCGAGCACGATGAACGGCACCGCGACGCCGATCACGTCGTAGCCGCGTCCGGCCACCGCGCCTGCGTTCCAGAACCTGAGCGCCTCCAGGGACTGCTGATCGCTCAGCGCCACGGCCGACGTCATCGCGCTCAGGAAGAACGAGACGCCGGTCCCTGCCAGCACGAGCGTCAACGGCGACGCCGCGGCTCCGCCGATGCTCGAGAGCCCGAACACTACGACGGATGCGACCGCTGCGCCCGCGAACGCGAACCAGATGTACTGCAGCGGCGACGTGATGCCACCGACGAAGATCGCGACCACGACGGCGAGCGCCGCACCCTGGGTGATGCCGAGCAGTCCGGGATCGGCGATCGGATTACGCGTGTGCCCTTGCATGAGCCCGCCTGCGACACCGAGCGCGGCTCCGACGATGAGGGCGAGCAGCGTGCGCGGTATGCGCTCGGTCTGCACGATGATAGCGGCCTCGTTCAACTGAGCATTCTCGGCGATCCCGTCGCCGATGTACGAGTGCCACAGGCCCTGCCACACCAGGGACGGCGAGATCGGGTTGGAGCCGATCAGGAGGGACGCGACGGCCATGACGACGAGACCGGCAAGCAACGCGAGCAAACCGATCATCCGTTTGCGGTGCACGCTGATTCCGAGAGAACGGCCGCGCACGATCTCCAGGGTCGTAGGCATCGCCAGTAATGCTAGCCTTAGCTGACTCTATGTGCAGAGCCCCCGGTTCGGTTCGGTCCGAGCTGAGCAGTCCGTTCGTCGATGCGCTCGACGCGGCCGCTGTCGCCGCGCTCGCTTAATCTGCTGCGTACCCACTGCGTACCGGACGACAAACTTCGCCGAGCGTTCGGAGAAACGAGGAGGCCCCCGGTCTGCGTCTCCGCAGCCCGAGGGCCTCTTCTGCTATCTCAACCTAGCGTCGGGGTGGCGGGATTCGAACCCACGACCTCTTCGTCCCGAACGAAGCGCGCTACCAAGCTGCGCCACACCCCGTGTTCAACCTGATACAGCGTACAACGACGACCTTCGAAGTATTAAATCGGCTGGCCAAAGCAGGTTTTCGCCGAGTCCGCCGCTGAGCGGGCTACCGATGCCTGCAGACCAGCGGTCGGCGCTCACTGATACGAGATGAACCAGGGCTCCGGACTCACGCGGAGGGTCCGGCGCGGAGTGAAGGTCGGGCTGTCTTCGGTATAGAAGTTCTTCCACCCGAGCCAGACGTTCGGCGGAAGTCCGTGCACGATCCGGCGCCACGTCTGCATCTTGACCGGCGGCGTCCCGTGCCCATCGGCGTGGATCACAGTCGCGAGCTCGGGGTGCGAGGTGTCGAGCAGCCTACGGTCGCCGAGCATCGCGGCGTCGAACTGATGCAGGACGAAGGCCTTCTGCGGCAGGTTCTCACTGCGGACGATATCGGCGAGCCACCCCGCGGTCCGGTTGACCTCCGCGGGATCGACCGAACCGATCTGCGTCAGGTGCTGCTGGTCGGGCTTCAAGCGCCACTCCGGGTCCAGTGCCAACCCGACATGCGGCCGGAGCAGGAGATCGCGATACTTCTTCGCCTGTTCGAGGAAGTCCATCCGTCCCGGCTGCAGATCGAGCGTCACGTACACGCCGGCCCGGTCCGCCGCATCGATCCACGGACGAAGCGCAGCCGGATCGGTCATGTTCGTATAGTTGCCGCCATCGCCGGGAGCGGCCGACGCGACGGTCGCGATGATCTCGAAAGCCGGGACCACGGGCACGTCCGAGATCGAGTCGTAGGCTCGCGCAGCCCGCTGTACACGGCGGATCGACGCATCGACCCCCTGTGCGCCGAGCGGGCCGAGGTCAGCGGTGCCCGGCGCACCGTAGAGCGCGACGATGCGGCGGCCGGGGAACACGAGTTGCCCACCGCCGGGAAGTTCGGTGACGGTCCGCGCCTCGTCGATCTGCGTCGCGACCGTCTTATCGTCGCCGAATGCGCCGATCGCGATGACCGGGCGCTCCGGCTCGCGCTTCAGCGCAGCCACTGCCTCGCCGTTCGCACGCGGATCACCGACCGGCAGTCCGACAACCGATGCGCCGGACGACTCCGCCGTAGCGACGGCGTCCGGTCCGCCTGCGACGAGGACCAACGCGTGACGCCCTGCGGCGCCAGAGACCACGGCCGGGGACGGATCGTCGTCGGAGACCGGTGCGCCGAGGTCGGGAACGTCGCCGACCGCTATGACACCGGTTGTGCGCAATCGTACGAGTTCGTCCTTCACCGCTGTGGTGTCGCCGCGAGCCTCGAACAACGGGATGCGGTTCGCCGCAGCGAGGCTCCGAGCACGATCAACATCTGCGGCCGACGCATCGGGTCCGAGGACGACGACGGTCGGCGCGGAATCGAAGAGGGTACGGCTGGCGAGGACCGCTCCGGGCACCCCCGGATCGCGGACGACCGTCAACTGTTTCAACGCTGCTACCCGTGGCGCGGCCTCGCCGGACACCATGACCGACGAGGCAGTCAGAGCTCCCACGATGAGGATCACCGCAGCGACGATGGCCGGATGCGCTCGAGACGCCGTCCGCTGACCCGTCATTGCACCTCGGCGGGCTCCGAATAGGCGACGGTCACGCGCGGAGTGGTCGCGGCCTGGAACGCTGCCGCTCCGGCGAATCCGAGTGCAGCCAATGCGAACACGACGGTGACGGCGAGGAGCACGCCCCACAGCACCATCGCGACGATCCCGTCGAGGTTGTCGAGCGCGAGTGCGCCCGCGCCCGCAAGGACCGCGCCGAGGAGCGCCCACGCGACGCTGCGCAGACGCGGGCCGATCACGGAACTGTAAAACAGGCGCCGGTAAACGACCGTCTCGAACTCGTCGACCGCTGCGAGCCGCACGGCGTCGCCGTCGGCCAGTTCACGCAGACTACGTGCGAGTTCGGCGTCGCGAAGCAGGGACGCCGACTCCCGCTGGCGGTAGGCGACGAATGCGATCGTCGCGACGGTCATGGCGAAGAGGCCGATGCCTGCTGAAAATGCCCAACTGTTCACGTGGGACAACCTACCGCCAGCGGGTAAGGAATTGAAACGTGTTTCACACACGCGAGGTGACGGTGCTGGCGATGTTGCCGCGTGTCGCCTTCGAGTACGGGCAGAAGCCGTGCGCGGCCAGTGCCAGTTCGTTGGCCTGTGCGGTCTCGAGGCCAGGCAGGTAGACGGAGATGTCGGCAGTGAGGCCGAATCCGTCGTCGGCGTCGTCCTTGCCGATGCCGACGGTCACGCTGACCTCGGTGCCCTCGGGGACCGTCGCACCTGCGTTCTTGGCCACGTTGCGCAGCGCGCCCATGAAACATGCCGCCCAGCCGGCGGAGAACAGTTCCTCGGGATTGCTGCCCTCACCGTTGCCGCCCATCTCGACGGGCGGAGCCAGGTTCAGATCGATGCGCCCGGTTTCGGACACCACTTCACCGTCACGGCCACCGCCGCGGGACGTCGACGAAACTCGGTACACAGGGCTCACGGTCATGGGTGTCTCCTTGTTCTCGCGTGTCGTCGCCGGCGGGTTCGCGGCGCACGATCTCCAACCTACCCGCCGCGGGCCACCCGCATGGGGCGCACGCGCATCGTCGTGGGCAACCACCGTCCTACGCTGCGCCGCAATGTCATCAGCGCAGAGACGATCAGCAGCGCGAACTGTATCCACGCCATCGTCCACACCCATCGAGGCGAATCGGGATAGTTGAACAGGAGGTCTGCGGACACCGGCACGAACAACAGAATCACGACGACGGTGGCCAAGTAGACGTTCCGCAGGTTGCGGCTGTGTCCGCGTGCGATGCCGACCAGCATCAGCCCCGAGACGGCGACGACGATCGGGATCCCGACGAGGAAGGCCGGTGGCCAGAACTGCGCCAACGAGTGGGCCTTCTCCGCGGAGTCGACGTCGGGGACGTCTTCGAGGCCCGGTCGCAACCGGTTCGCGAGGCGCGATGTCGTCACCGACAGATTCGCGAATCCGTAGACCACCCAGATCAGTCCGGCGACCGCCGACAACAGCCATGCGACGCGCGCGTCCCGGGTGAGGGCGAGGGGCGGTGGCCCCGGGTCGACCGGTCGCGTCGGATACCGGTCGCGCTCTGCGGTGTCCTTGGATCGACGGGCGATCTCGGCCAGGTCTTCGGCATCCAGTTCGGCCTGCGTCGGGATACGGTCCGGGTCGCCGTCGGGGAACGTCATGGGGCGATCTTAAGCATTCGCGTGACGGTGCCCTGCCAGAGCACACCGGCGGGGCCGATCATTCCGGTCAACTGCATCGGCTCGTCGATCGGCGCGTCACCGACCTTCCGAGTGGCCACACGCGCACCCGTCCCGAAGTCGACGCCGACGTAGTTCACCGGGCCGACCTGTTGCGGCCCCGGACGATATGGTCCGTACGCGAGACCGTGAATGAGGCCGTCGGCACGCGAGAGTCGTGGCAGGGTCGCCATGCGATCGCGATAGTTCTCCCAGACTCGCGTGCACCTACCGTCGACGACGTCGATCCTCGTCATGGCGCCGGTGAACGGCGCCGTGCTCGGCCGACTCTGTCCGGTGACTGCCATCGGCGGGTACTGGTAGCCGTACGTGCTCGGGATCACGAGGCTGTCACCCCATGCCATCGGCGAGTTCTCGGTCCCCTGCGGCGAGCGGGTGAACGCCCGCATCGAGCAGACCGTGTCACCGCTGTCGGAGTCCAAGACGTAGAGCCGCGGCACCGTTGCACTGTCGACGATCGCCACCCAACTGTCGCCGTTCGGCCCGAAGTAGGTCGGCGTGGTCCCCGACCCCCACGTGAGTTGGCCCGGTTTGCGGGCCGGACCGCGGTCGTACGCATGGCGCCACACGCGTCGTGGGACACCGTCGTCGCCTGCACGCATCTCGTACAGCGCGTGAGTGGTGAGAACCGATACGCCGTCGCGCCGGACGGTCAGCCCGTTACCGATCCGCTCGCCGCGCGGCAGATGCGTGGCGGCGATCGGTCCCTGTGGTCCGACGGTCCCGAGCACGCCCTTCGACGTCGCGAACCAGATCCGCCCATGAAAGTCGGGTGCGAGTCCGGCCACCTGGTCGTCGCCGATCTGCTTCGAGATGTCGACGCGGTGGTCGACGGACAGTCGCCACCCGTTCGCAGTCCGGTGGTGACCGACGTGCACGATCGACCCGCTGCCGTCGGCGACGACGACCCGGTTCTTCTCGTCGAGATACCCGTAGACGCCACCGAGGAGTCCGCCTTTGGTGAGCGGCAGAGTGGCCATCACTCTCGCCGTGTCCGGGTCGAAGAGCGTGACGACCGGCGTAGCGACCTGCGGCGGATCACCGGCGAGGTATGCCGTGCACAGCGAGACCGGGAAGCCGTCGCTCCCCACAAACGTCGCCGCACACACTCCTCCCGGCACGCTCGACGCCGCGAGATGCCCGGACGTACCGGGGCCGCGCAGCCCGGTGCTGTCGGTCGACGCCGCGTCGCCGTGCATGAGCGACGTCCACGCGGTCGCGACGCCGGGCACCGTCCCTGCCGGCGGCGCCGCCGCAGCGGGCGCGGCGCCGAAGCACAACGCGACCGCTGCCACCGAGGACAGGACTCGAGTAAGTCGATTCACACGATCGAGTGGAGCATGTTTCGTGACTGCGCGGAACGGTAATGCGCCAGATGCGGCAATCGCTCCCTCAGCGGTTGAACTCGGACAGCAGGAAACTCGTGGCAGGCAGCAGCTTGGCCAGCATCGGCACCGCATGATTGACGACGAGGCCGGGGAAGATGGGCGGCGTGTAGTCGCGGGTGAGCTTCACGTCGGCGCCATGCTTGTGCCAGTCCTGGTAGAGCGTGACGACCTGCTCGGTCGGGATGACGTCGTCGTTGACACCGGTCGAGAGCAGGACGGGCGCGTTCGGCTTGAGTGCGCCGATGCGCTGGGCGTCGATCATCTTCTGGACCTCGGGGTACCGCCTGATCACCGACGCGAGCGACTCGCCGGTCCGCGTCCACTGGTTGGTCCGCGCGAAGCCGTACGTCAGACCGGAGTCGCCGATGCACTGGGTCGCGGCGTCACGCATGGCGCGCTTGCCTTGCGCGTTGGTCTCCTTCTTCAAGATCGCGTGCAACGCCGGGTAGCGGGCGTCGAGACCGTTGATCGCGTATCCGATCGCACCCGCGATGAACGTACCGTCGATCTTCGTGATGACCTTCGATAGGTCGGCGGGCGGCGCACCCGCGTAGGTGGCCTTCACGTTCAGGTCCGACGCGTAGGTTCCCGCCAATTCCGCGGCCGACGCCGCCGCGCCGCCGCCCTGCGAGTAACCGGAGAACGCAACGGGCGCGTCCTTCGACGCCTTCGCCACCTTCAGACCGGCGCGCGCGGCGTCGAGCATCGCGTGGCCGGACTCGAGGCGGTTCACGTATGTGTGGACGCCGGGAGTACCCATCCCCACGTAGTCGGTGATGACGACGCGGACACCGTTCAGCACCATCAGGTACATCTCGGGCGCCGTATAGTTGACGCCGATGCTCGGTTTGGTGACGTCGACGGTCAGCGGGAAGTTCATCATCTTCGAGCCCGCGCACTGATCGCCCTGCCCGACGGTGCCCGGGCCGACCACCACGGTCGGGCGCTCGCCCTTGCCGGTCCATTTCGCGGTCGGCTCGACGACGGTGCCCGTAACCGCGGTCGGCTTCCCGTTCTGGAGCGTCGAGGTGTACATGATCCGCGTCGCCGTACCCGGCCACTGCCCCTTGACTCCGGGGATCTGCAGCAGCAGATCGCTGTGCTGACTTCGGATTACCGAACCCGGCGTCGCGTCGTACTTCGACGGCGGCACGTAGAAGTTCCGAGCCGCGTCCGCGGTTCCCGCCTCGCCGCCCGCAATGGCCCCGGCGGCCGCGATGACGGCCACCAGTCCGGCGGCGACACCCCGTCGAGACGCGCGGACAGATCGTGAGACTACTCCCGAGTATTTTCTCATGTGAGGAATGTAGCGCACGTTCACCGAACTCTGTAACGCAGGACACCACCCTGGCGATAAGTACTGTCCGCACACGTTTTCGGGGCGGTGACCGCACTGCGGTCACCGCCCCGGAAGTCTCCCAGAGACGCTTGCTAGACCAGCAGTTCGGCGATCTGAATCGTGTTCAACGCTGCACCCTTGCGGAGGTTGTCGCCCGCAACGAAGAGCGCCAGCCCCTTACCGTCCGGCGCACCCGGGTCCTGCCGGATGCGCCCGACCAGTGAGACGTCTCCGCCTGCCGCGTCGAGTGGAGTCGGAACGTCGACGACCTCGACGCCCGCCGCGCCAGCCAGGATCGCGCGCGCCTCGTCGGGTGTCACCGCCTCGTCGAACTCGGCGTTGATCGACAACGAGTGACCGGTGAACACCGGCACGCGTACGCACGTGCCGCTCACAAGCAAGTCCGGGAGATCGAGAATCTTGCGCGACTCGTTGCGCAGCTTCTGGTCCTCGTCGGTCTCACCCGAGCCGTCGTCGACGTAGTCGCCAGCGAGGGCGACGACATTGAACGCGATCGGCGCGACATACTTGACCGGCTCGCCCAGGGCGACGGCGCTGCCGTCGTGCACGAGCTTCTCGGCTTCGTCGACACCGTTGCGAACCTGGCCCGCGAGCTCGGCGACGCCCGCCAACCCGCTGCCGGAGACCGCCTGGTAGCTCGACACGATGAGGCGTCTGAGGCCTTTCGCGTCGTGCAACGCCTTGAGGACCGGCATCGCGGCCATCGTGGTGCAGTTCGGGTTCGCGACGATACCCTTCGGCGGATTCTTCGCGAGCTCGCCGTTGACCTCGGCGACTACCAACGGAACGTCGGGATCACCGCGCCACGCCGACGAGTTGTCGATGACGGTGACGCCCGCAGCAGCGAACCGGGGAGCGTGCACCTTCGACATGGTGCCGCCTGCCGAGAACAACGCGATGTCCAGCCCCGTCGGGTCGGCCGTCGTCGCGTCCTCAATGACGATCTGCTCGTCGCCCCACTGCAGCTTCTTGCCCGCCGAACGCGGCGACGCGAAGAACCGAATCTCGTCCACCGGGAAGTCGCGGTCCGCGAGGATCTGGCGCATGACGCCACCGACCTGGCCGGTCGCGCCGACCACTCCGAGCTTGACGCCCATCAATGTCTCCTGTCGCTTAGTGAACTCTGCGCACTCATGCCCCTACCGACCCGTCCCCGCGTACACGACGGCTTCCTCGGTGCCACCGAGGTCGAACGCCGCATGCAACACCTGCACGGCACGGTCGAGGTCCTCGTCACCGACAAGGACCGAGATGCGGATCTCCGACGTCGAGATCAGCTCGATGTTGATGCCTGCCTCGCTGAGCGATTCACAGAACGTCGCGGTGACGCCCGGGTGGCTCTTCATTCCCGCACCGACCAGCGACACCTTGCCGATGTTCTCGTCCAGCAGGACTTCGGCGAATCCGAGCTCGCTCTTGAGCTTTCCGAGTTCGGTCACGGCGAGTTCGCCGAGCTCCTTCGGCAGCGTGAAGGTGATGTCGGTCTTTCCGGTGTCGATCTTCGACACACCCTGCAAGACCATGTCGATGTTGATCTCGGCATCGGCGACGGCGCGGAACACCTTAGCCGCGAAGCCCGGCTTGTCCTCGATGCCGACAATGGTCACCTGGGCTTCGCTGCGATCGTGCGCAACGCCGGTGAGAATCGCTTCTTCCACGGGGATGTCCTCCATCCAGCCGGACACGAGCGTGCCCGGGTTTGTCGAGTACGACGAGCGCACATGAACCGGAACGTTGTAGGCGCGCGCGTATTCCACGCACCGAAGCATCAGAACCTTTGCGCCGCACGCCGCCATTTCGAGCATCTCCTCGAAGGAGATCTTGTCGAGGCGGCGAGCGTTCGAGACGATACGCGGATCCGACGTGTAGATGCCGTCGACGTCGGTGTAGATCTCGCAGACGTCGGCTTCCAGAGCCGCCGCGAGGGCGACGGCGGTCGTATCCGATCCGCCGCGCCCGAGAGTCGTCACGTCTTTCGTGTCCTGCGAAACGCCCTGGAACCCGGCGACCAGGACGATCTTGCCTTCGTCGAGGGCGCTACTAACGCGCCCGGGAGTCACGTCGATGATCTTGGCCTTGCCGTGGCTGGAGGTCGTGATGACGCCTGCCTGCGACCCGGTGAACGACTGCGCGTCCTCACCGAGGCTTTCGATCGCCATCGCCAAGAGCGAGTTCGAGATCCGCTCACCTGCTGTCAACAGCATGTCCATCTCGCGCTGCGGCGGACTCGGATTGACCTGCTCAGCTAGATCGAGGAGCTCGTCCGTGGAGTCACCCATCGCCGACGCGACGACGACAACGTCGTTGCCCGCGCGCTTGGTCTCCACGATCCGTTCGGCGACGCGACGAATGCGCTCGGCGTCCGCCACAGACGAACCGCCGTACTTCTGGACCACCAGTGCCACGTCGTGCACCCTTCCTTGTCGTACTTTCGGTCAGGCGACGATCTTACCGGGCGCAGATGCCGCTGCGCAGACGCTGCGGAACTGTGTGACATCGGCTACGTCGAACCGGTCCGTAAGATCTGCGGGGATGATTCCCGCACTCCGACGGCATCCGGCCGCAACTGCCGTCGCCGTGTACCTGGCAGTACGCGTCGTCGGCGTCGTCGTTCTAGCGTGGTTCGGAACCATTCACAACGTAGGTCTGGGCGAACTTCTGTCCCGCTGGGACGGCGTGTGGATGCTAGACATCGCCGACTACGGGTACGACGGCGTGCCCGAGTCGGGAACAGACGCCCAAGGCGTGCATACGGATACGACCGCGTATGCGTTCTTTCCCGGATACCCGGGGCTGGTCGGGCTGTTCGCAAAGCTCCCGTTCGTCAGCCCACTCGGCGCCGGAATCGCACTCAACGTCATGATCGGAGCCGCCGCTGCCGTCGGGGTCGCGCGACTCGGAGCGATCTGCGCCGAACGCTTCCGCCCGAGGACCTCGGACACCACTGCACGCAACACCGGGCTGATGCTCGTCGTCCTGTTCGCGGCGGCGCCGATGGGCATCGTCTTGTCCATGACGTACACCGAAGCGCTGTTCTGCGCGCTCGCCGCGTGGGCGCTCGTCGGTGTCCTCGAGGAACGATGGCTGCTCGCCGGATTCTGCGCGTTCGCGGTCGGTCTGGTCCGACCGACTGGTATCGCGGTGATCGTCGTCGTCATGATCGCCGCCACGATCACCCATCACGAAGGGTTCCGCGCCTGGATCGCCGGGATCATCGCACCCCTCGGCTACCTCGGATACCTGTGCGTCGTCTGGGCCAAGACGGGGAGCCCGTCCGGTTGGTTTCGGATACAGACCGAGGGCTGGGACACCTCGTTCGACGGTGGGAACGCCGTCATATCGTTTCTGTACGAGACATTCACCGGCTCACTCGACGCCGTCGCGGTCTTGACCGCGTTCGTGATCGTGGCGGCGGTAGTCCTGCTCGTCTGGTCGTTCGTCGATCGCCTGCCGTGGCCGGTCCTGCTGTACGGGACGCTCATCAGCGCGTCGGTGCTGCTCTCGAGCGGCCTGATGCCGTCCCGCCCGCGCCTCCTCCTGCCCGCGTTCGTCATCCTGATCCCGATCGCACTGCGACTCGCCCGCTCGTCGCGTCTCGCTGCCGTATCGACGGCTGTCGGCGCGACCCTCGCATCGGCCTGGTTCGGCGCCTACATGCTGACCGTCTTCGACTTCGCCATCTGAGACGACACGTACGCTGGCCGCGTGTCAGGTCCGCCGCCGATCAGCCGTGGCGCGACCCCGTCTTGTTGATCGCTGCCCGCGCGCTGATGGGGTTGGGCGGCGCGACGTTGATGCCCGCGAGCCTCTCGCTGATCGCCAACATGTTCCCGCTGGCCCACAAACGTGCGTGGGCGATCGGCGTGTGGACCGCCGCGTTCGCGGGTGGGCCGCCATCGGTCCGGTGATCGGAAGTGCACTCCTGCACTACTTCTGGTGGGGTGTCGTCTTTCTGATCAACGTGCCGGTGCTGGCGATCCTGTTCCTGGTCGACCCGTCACTGCTCCCGGAGTTCCGTGCCCGCCAGACGGAGCCGTTCGACGCCCTCGGCGTCGAACTGTCGCTGGCCGGGATCCTGCCTGTCGTCTACTCGGTGAAGACGTTCGCCGTCCACGGCGCCACTGGAACGGCGGGTATCTCGGGCGGATTCTGGCTCTCAACGCAGGGCACCGATTCCATCACCTCAAGTTCGCAGGTGCCGGAGATGTCAACTTCGGCCTGTTTACCTTGATCTGGGATCACCTCGCAGGCACCTACAACTTCGACCCCGACTGTCGATTTACCAGCTCCGACCTGGGTATGGCCGCGAAACCCAACTACCCCGCCCGATACACCGAACAGCTAGCGGCCCCCTTCACAAAAGACGGCGCGTGCGGCCCAATGCAGCCGCTTCCACGCACAACCGTGCGACAGCGAATCAGCAAGGCACTAGCGCGCAGGAACTAATCCTCCTGCATCTGCTGTGCCGTCCGCCCGGGCCGGGCGGACATTCCAGTGACGGGGCGCTCGGATCTCAGGGTCCTATGTAGTCACATCCCGCCCGGCACGGCCACAACCACCGCCAGGTGGTGAGCTGCCCGCCCGAGGCCGACAGGTCGAACGAAGTGCACACCGTAGAGACGAAGGTGACGAGGTTACTGGGAAGTCAGGCCCCGGCCGAGCAGTTCCCCCTCCATCTTCAATCAGTTATGGGACACGACGTCCTCACTGCAGCGCTCGCCGGCATTCCGATGGCGATCACGTTCTCGATCTACGCAGACCGGGTCACCCGCCTGATCGGCGTCCGATTCGCGTTGGCGGGCTCCGTGATGTTGGCGGGCGCAGCCGCCATCGCCCTTGTGTCGTTGTCGACGTCGAGTCCGCTGTGGTTCTTCCTGACCGTCACCGCGGTGGCAGGCGTCGGCTTCGGCATCCAGTTCTCACTGGTGAGCGATGCGGTCGTCGGGTCGGCTCCTCCGGAGAAGTCGGGTGCGGCGTCCGGCGTCTCGGAGACCAGCTTCGAGATCGGCAACGCCCCTCGGCCTGGCACTGCTCGGTTCGCTGGCCACCGCCGTGTTCCTCTCACGCGACGGTGGACGCGGCTTCGCCGACTCCCGCGGGGAAACGCTCAAACAGGCCGGTGACGCCGCGGCCCCGTCGCCGATGCGGCACGCGCCGCCTTCGTCGACGGCCTGCACGTCGCAGCCGTCGCGGGCGGCGGCCTTCGCCTCGTGAGCGGCGTCGTCGTCGCGGTCGCGATGTGCGGGCCTCGACGAGGGGCACCGAACCGGTGCTAGGATGAGCCTCATGCGTGCATTGCTTCTTCTCGGCTGCCGCGGCGGGGTCTGATCGACCGGCCCTCCGTCGCGGGGCCTCTTTACGCGCCGGTCAACCCCATCATCTGTTCTGATCAGGAGATTGACCATCATGGCACCAGCTGACGCTTTCACTTCCGGACCGAGCCGCATCATCGCGCCGTCCGGCCCCATTCCCGACGGCCAGCCGACCTGGAACCCCCAGCGCAACTCGGCGATGCCCGCCCACCGCTACCGCAGTTTCGCCGACGAGGTCGAGGACGTCGCACTGCCGGACCGCACCTGGCCGGACAAGGTGATCGACCGCGCGCCCGCATGGTGCGCAGTGGATCTGCGCGACGGCAACCAGGCGCTGATCGATCCGATGAGCCCGGCCCGCAAGCGGCGCATGTTCGATCTGCTGGTTCGCATGGGCTACAAGGAGATCGAGGTCGGTTTCCCGTCGGCGAGCCAGACCGACTTCGACTTCGTCCGCGAGATCATCGAAGACGGTGCGATCCCCGCAGACGTCACCATCCAGGTGCTGACGCAGTCGCGACCCGAACTCATCAAGCGCACCTACGAGGCCTGCGCGGGCGCGGCCAACGTGATCGTCCACTTCTACAACTCGACGTCGGTGCTACAGCGGCGCGTGGTGTTCCGCGCCGACAAGGGCGCCATCACCAAGATCGCCACCGACGCCGCGGAGGCGTGCCTGGCTCAGGAGCAGCGGTACCCGGACACCAACTGGCGCTACGAGTACTCGCCGGAGAGCTACACCGGCACCGAACTCAGCTACGCCAAGGAAGTCTGCGACGCGGTTTCCGAGATCATCGCACCGACCCCCGAGCGGCCGATGATCATCAACCTGCCCGCGACGGTGGAGATGGCAACGCCGAACGTCTACGCCGACTCGATCGAGTGGATGCACCGCAACCTGGCCCGTCGCGACTCGATCATCTTGAGCCTGCACCCGCACAACGACCGCGGCGAAGGCGTCGCGGCAGCCGAACTCGGCTACATGGCGGGAGCCGACCGTATCGAAGGCTGCCTGTTCGGCAACGGCGAGCGCACCGGCAACGTCTGCCTGGTGACGTTGGGGATGAATCTGTTCAGCCGCGGCGTGGACCCGCAGATCAACTTCTCCGACATCGACGAGATCCGACGCACGGTCGAGTACTGCAACCAGTTGGACGTCCCCGAGCGCCATCCCTATGGCGGCGACCTGGTGTACACCGCTTTCTCCGGCAGCCATCAGGACGCCATCAACAAGGGGCTGGACCAGATGAAGGTCGACGCCGACGCCGCCGACCAGGACGTCGACGACCTGGTCTGGCAGGTTCCGTACCTGCCGATCGACCCGAAGGACGTCGGCCGCAACTACGAGGCCGTCATCCGCGTGAACAGCCAGTCGGGCAAGGGCGGCGTCACCTACATCATGAAGGCCGACCACGGTCTCGATCTGCCGCGTCGTCTGCAGATCGAGTTCAGCCGCGAGATCCAGAAGATCACCGACGGCGAGGGCGGCGAGGTGAACCCGAAGGCGATGTGGGACGTCTTCTCCCAGGAGTACCTGGAGCCAGTGACCCCGCTGGAGGGTGTCCGCAAGAACCTGCACACCTCCGAAGGCGACGCGGGCGAGGATCGCATCGATGCCGTCGTGAAGGTCGACGGCGTCGAGAAGGAGATCAGCGGCACCGGCAACGGCCCGTTGGCGGCGTTCGTCTCCGCACTCGGCGCCATCGGTTACGACATCCGCGTGCTGGACTACCACGAGCACGCCATGACCGCGGGCGACGACGCAAGCGCCGCGTCGTACATCGAGACCGAGATCAACGGCGAGACCGTGTGGGGCGTCGGTATCGCGCCGTCGATCACCAACGCGAGCCTCCGCGCCGTCGTCTCCGCTGTGAACCGCGCCAACCGTGTCGAAGCCCCCGCCGAGGAAGCCGCCGAAGGCGCGCGTACCTGGGCGCCGTAGCGCACTGCTGCTCGAGCGGAGTCGAGGTCCTCGGCTCCGCTCGATCAGCGTGAGGCCAGGTACAGCGCCCGAGCCTCCCGCGCGTTGCGGCCCCGCAGCTCGTGGAGCACCTCCGGCGGGACGTCGACAAATTCGTAGTCGGCGTCGAGACCGCCGACAGCCACCCCGATCCACCGTGCGTCATCGATCTGCATCGTGACCAGCGCACCGTCCGCGTGGTCCGCGACGTCGGCGTGACGGCCGACCCGCGTCCTCACCAGATCGGCGTCCGCGTGGATGAGGACCACAACCGCATGCTGCTCTCGACCAGCTCGCAGACTGGTACGGACATACGCGGCAGCGTCATCGCCCGGTACCCGCCGCGGGTTGAAGCGACGCTTCTCCGGCCGTGCATCGTGTAACCGATCCAGTCGAAACGTTCGCCAGTCCTGCCGGTCGAGGTCGTACGCGAGGAGATACCAGCGACGCCCGACAGGGACCAGGCGCAGCGGCTCGACCCGTCGACGACCAGCAGCGCTCCCCGACCGTGCGGAAGGTGCGTAGTGGAACGTCAGTTCCGTTGCATCACGGCAGGCCAGCGCCGCTGTGGTCAGCGCCTCGGCGTCGACGGCCGGTGCCTGTCCGCCGTCGAATGCCGTGACGCTCATCGCGCGCAATGCATCAGCGCGACGGCGCAGCTTCGGCGGCAGAACTTGAGTCACCTTGGCGAGGGCTCGTACCGACGCCTCGGCAAGTCCCGCCGCGGGGCCCGACGCCGCGCTGCGTAGAGCCGCGACGATCGCAACGGCCTCCTCTTCGTCGACGACCAGCGGCGGCAGCGACCCGCCGGGCGAGAGTTGATATCCGCCTCCCGCTCCGCGTACGGACTCGACCGGATACCCGAGTTCGCGCAGGCGCTCCACGTCCCGTCGGACGGTGCGCTCGGTGGTGTCCAACCGAACCGCGAGGTCGGCTGCCGCCCACAATCGATGCGCCTGCAGCAACGCCAGTAGCTTCAGCGTTCTCGTCGTCGTATCGGCCATGACCCGATCATGCCGCATGCAACGGACAGTAATTGACCGGATTACTCGATCGAGATAGCGGACAGATCCTCGCCACATCGGCTCGTAACGTCACCGATGTCCGAAGCCAAACGCACCTCAGGAGTTGCCGATGACCGCCACTGCCGCACTTGAATCACCGCCCGACGACCCACCCTCCATCGGCGGCCGAGCCAGGACTATCGCGCTCGTCTGCCTGCTCGCCGCATCGTTCATGGAACTCATGGACGCGACAGTCGTCAACGTCGCACTGCACACCATCGCCGATGATCTCGGCACGTCTGCCACCGCGCTTCAATGGATCGTGGCCGGGTACCCGCTGGCCTACGCGATCGGCCTGATCCTGGGCGCGCGACTCGGCGACCGGTTCGGTCGGCGACGGCTGTTCGTCCTCGGCCTCGTCGCCTTCGGCGTGGCCTCGCTTGCTTGCGGCCTCGCCGGAACGCCCGAACAACTGATCGTGTTCCGACTCGCGCAGGGTGCCGCAGCCGCCCTCATGGTCCCTCAGGTCCTGACCAACATCCAGGTGCTGTACCCGCCGGCCGAACGCGGTCGCGCGATGGGACTGTTCACGTCGATCATCGGCATCGCCGCGGTCGCAGGCCCCGTCCTCGGTGCAGTCATCACCGACGGCGACTGGTTCGGGCTGTCGTGGCGGCCGGTGTTCCTCATCAATGTCCCGATCGCGGCTGTCGCGGTGATCGCAGCTCGCACGTTCATTCCGGAGACCCACGCCGCCCGGCCCGCCCCGATCACCCTCGGATCAGTCGCACTGCTCGGCGGATCCCTCGCCGCCGTCATGGCCCCCATCACTCTCGGTCCGGAGAACGACTGGCCTATGTGGGGATTCGCCGTCATCGCTGCCGGCGTAGCCGGCCTGGCCCTGTTCGCCTACCGCCAATTGCTCGCCGAGCGGACGGGGTCGGTGCCGATGGTCCCGCCGTCGGTGTTCGCAACGGCGTCCTTCCGTAACGGGGTACTCGCCTTCTCGGCGCTGTTCATCCCGACCGGCGGCTATTTCCTCGTCCAGTCGCTGCACATGCAGCTCGCACACGGCTGGTCGGTTCTGCACACCGGGTTGATGTGGATTCCCTTCTCCATCGCGGTGCCGGTGGCGGCCGGTCTGTCGGCAACGGTTCTCGCTCAACGGTTCGGCAAGCACGTCCTGCAAGTCGGTGCGGTCATCTTGATCACTGGGATCACATCGATGATCGTCGCGAGCGAGTCAGCGCATCCGGCGGTGTGGTTCACCGTCGCCCTGATCGTCGCCGGTCTCGGATTCGGCTTGATCGTCGGCGCCGCAGGGCTTCTCGTCCTCAACGATGTACCCGTGGCACAGGCGGGTGCGGCGTCTGGAGTGTTCAACACGGTCCAAGCACTGTCGGTGGCGATCGGCGCCGCCGTCATCGGCACCGTCTATTCGACGGCCGCGACCTCGTCGGGTTTCGACGACGCCTACCGCACCGCGATGCTTGCCATGATCGCGCTCCTCACTCTCGGCGCGGTCATCGCACAGACGATGCCGCCAGTGCGGGCCGTCCGGCCGAGCGCGTCACTGCCCTGACACTCAGCTCACCGAATCCATTGCGCGCGCCGCAGCGTCGGCCATCCGGTCGACCACGGCGCGCGCGGTCGGGCTGATCAGGCCCATATTGGCGAATCCATGGATCATTCCGCTCGCCCGCTCGAGGGTCACACTGACGCCCGCCCCCTCAAGAGCACGCGCGTACTCGATTCCTTCGTCACGGAGCGGATCGAACCCGGCGACGACGATGTGAGCAGGGGGAAGCCCCGCGAGATCGCCCTTCAGCGGACAGGCCCGCGGGTCGTCCAGCATCTCGGGCAGCGGCAGGTACGTACCGGCGAAGAAGTCCATGTCTGCCGAGGTCAGGAAGAGCCCCTCCCCGAACTCGTGGACGGACGGACGCTTCGTCGACAGGTCGACCGTCGGATAGATCAACAGTTGAAGACACGGCCGGACCGCGTCGTCTCGGACCTGCTGCGCGATGACAGCGCTGAGGTTTCCGCCGGCCGAATCGCCTGCGACCACGATCTTCCGCGGGTCGATCCCCCAGTCCGCAGCCTTCTCGACAGCGAATCGGAACGCTGCGACGCAGTCGTCGACAGCGGCCGGGAACACGTGCTCGGGGGCCATCCGGTAGTCGACGGACAATACGTCGGCACCCGACTCGACCGCGAACGCGCGAACCAGCGAATCGTGGCTGGCACGGCTGCCCACGACGAATCCTCCACCGTGCAGGAAGACGATGAGCCCACGGGCGCCCTTCTCATCAAACCGGTATCTGGTCGCTGGAATCGGCCCGGCCGCCGACGGGATCGAAAGATCTTCTTCGATCGCGAACGGCGGAAAGTCTTGCGCCAACGCGACGGAGGTCTGGTCAAGCAGGACGCGCGACGCGTCGACGCCCCCGTTCATCAGCCCCGCGCCCGGCACGTGTCGCGAGGCGAAGGCCACGACCGCGGCTTCCGGCGCCAACCGCTCACCGTCGGAGTTGACACGGGTCTTTCGCGTGAACCCGCCGAGCGGGACCCGCGCGAGCGCCCTCATCGCCAGCCGCTGGACGCGGGATTGCACGGATAGGTTGACTGTTGTAGCGCGACTCACACCCAAGAACTTATCACCAGTCGATGACAAGGTCGGTGGCAGTCGTCACGTGATCCCCGCCATCTCGTCCATGTCCTCCAGGGTCTTACCCTTGGTCTCTTTGACGAACCGCGCGACGAACATCAGCGACAGAACAGCGAACACCGTGTACATGCCGTAGGCCACGCCGAGGTCGAACGACTTGAGACCGGGGAACGAGATCGTCACCGCCCAGTTCGCCGCCCACTGCCCGGCCGCTGCCAGGCTCAGCGCCGCAGCGCGGATGCGGTTCGGGAACATCTCCCCGAGAAGCACCCACACGACCGGGCCCCAACTCATGCCGAAGAAGATGACGAACAGGTTCGCAGCCACCAACGCGACCGGACCTGCGACGTCTCCGAGGACCGGATCCCCGCCGACGACGTCGGCAGTCGCGAAGCAGACCGCCATGGTGCCAAGCGTGATCGACATCCCCGTGGAGCCGATCAGCAGGAGCGGTTTGCGCCCGATCTTGTCGACGAGTGCGATCGCGACGATCGTGACGAGAACGTTGATCACCGAGGTGATCACGCTGATCATGAACGACTGGCTCTCGTCGAAGCCCGCGGCCTCCCACAGGATGTTGGAGTAATAGAAGATCACGTTGATGCCGACTGCCTGCTGAAACACCGACAGCAGTAGACCGATCCACACGATCGGGTAGACGCCGCCGGTCGGCCGGATCAGATCACGCCACGACGATTTGCGCTCGGTGGCGACGCTGGTCTGGATCCGGTCGATCGTGATCTCCAGGTCGTGCTCACCGAGCAGTCGAGTGAGGACGCGGCGCGCCTCCGGGATCTTGTGCTGCGAGATCAAGTAGCGAGGCGACTCGGGGATCGTGCTGGCGAGCACGCCGTACACGACGGCTGGGATCGCCATCACGATGAACATCCACCGCCACGCCGCCAACCCGAGCCACAGGTCTTCGCCCGCTCCACCCGCGAAATGCGCGAGGAGCCAGTCGACGAGCAACGAGGCGAAGATGCCGAGGACGATCGCCATCTGCTGCAGCGAGCCGAGCCTGCCGCGAAGTCGGGCAGGCGACGTCTCAGCGATGTATGCGGGGGCGATCACCGATGCGATGCCGACGCCGACGCCGCCGATCACTCGGAAGAAGACGAGCGTCCACAAGTTGTCGATCACCATGTCGCCGAGTCCCGCGCCGAATGCGCTGACGAAGAAGAACACGGCGGCGATCCGCATCACGCGCAGACGGCCTATCCGGTCGGCGATGCGCCCGGCGAGCATCGCTCCCGCGGCCGCACCGAGCAGCGCCGACGCTACCGCGAAACCCAAGTACAGGTCACCGACGTCGAAGTGGTCTTTGATCGACGAGTTGGCACCGTTGATCACCGCGCTGTCGTATCCGAACAGCAGCCCGCCGAGGGCTGCGACGGATGCGATCCGAACGACACCCTTCGCCGATCCGCCGCCGTCCCCATGGATCGATTCGATCTCGGGAGTCCCTCTGCCCTCTGCCATGCTCGGTGCCTCGATCTGTCGATGATGTCGTCGAGTCAGCGTAGATCTGCGGACACGGTCGCGGCGGGAGAAACGCTGGCGCGGCGCACTCCGCGCCCGGCCCGCGGTGTGTGGGAAACTCGTGGAATGCCAGCAGCCTCGCGTCTACCGCTTCGCACTCGCGCCGCGCTCGCCGCCGCAGCCTCCGCACGGTGGGCCTCGCGCACCGCCGGTCGCGGGAAGGGATCGATGATCGGCGGGCTCGTCGCCGAGAAGATCGACCCGCAGATCATGCGGCGGCTGGCCGCAGGGAAGAAGACCGCACTGGTGACCGGCACGAACGGCAAGTCGACCACGACACGGATGACTGCTGCGGCACTCGCGACACTCGGCGAGGTCGCCACCCAGGACGACGGCGCCAATATGGACGCCGGGATCATCGCGACGCTCAGCCTCCTCCCGGACGCGCAGTTGTGTGCTCTCGAAGTGGACGAGTTGCATGTGCCGCATGTCGCGGACAACACGTCACCCCAGGTCATCACCCTGTTGAATCTCTCGCGCGACCAGCTCGACCGTGTCGGCGAGATCAATGTGATCGAGCGCAGGCTCCGCGCCGCGGTCGTCGCCCACCCGGATGCGGTGATCGTCGCCAACTGCGACGACGTGCTCGTCACGTCGGCCGCGTTCGACTCCCGCAACGTCGTCTGGGTAGCGGCGGGGGCAGGCTGGGTCGGCGACTCGGTCGGGTGCCCACGTTCGGGCGAACCGATCATCCGTCGCGGCGACGACTGGTTCTCCAGCGGAGACCAGACCTTCCGTCGCCCGACCCCGCAATGGCGATTCGACGACGACACCGTATACGGCCCCAACGGTTTCCAGACACCGCTGGTGCTGAAGGTCCCCGGTCGGGCGAACCGCGGCAATGCGACGCAGGCAATCGCGACGGCGGTCGCGATGGGCGTCGATCCCGCTGTCGCGGCGCAGGCGGTCGGCACGGTCGGCGAGATCGCCGGCCGGTACGGCGTCCAACGACTCGGCGACCACCGCATCCGTACTCTTCTGGCGAAGAATCCGGCAGGCTGGCAGGAGGCGCTGTCGATGATCGACGAGGACGCCGACAGTCTGATCATCGCGGTCAACGGGCAGGTTCCCGACGGTGAGGACCTGTCCTGGCTGTGGGATGTGCGGTTCGAAGCATTCGAGAACACGACGGTGATCGCGGCCGGTGAGCGCTCGGCCGATCTGTCGGTGCGTCTGCTGTACGCGGGCGCCGAGCACACGGTGGTCGACGACCCGCTTGCCGCGATCAGATCGTGTCCTCCGGGGCGGGTGGAAGTCCTTGCGAATTACACGGCGTTCCGCGATCTGGCGATCGCGTTGGATCGTGCGGGCGCCGGGAGCGAAGCGAGCGGGCCCGATCAGCCGGGCGCCGGGAGCGAAGCGAGCGGGCCCGATGAGCCGGGCGCCGGGAGCGAAGCGAGCGGGAAAGGCGATCGATGAGCGAGTCGACACTGCGGATCGGTCTGGTGCTGCCGGACGTGATGGGCACCTACGGCGACGGCGGCAATGCGTTGATTCTGCGTCAGCGGGCGCGCATGCGCTCTCTGAACGCCGAGATCGTCGAGTTGACGTTGGAGGGTGACGTCCCCGACTCACTGGACGTGTACACGCTCGGCGGTGCGGAGGATGCAGCTCAACGCCTGGCGACCCGGCATCTGTCTGAGCACCCGGGTCTGCAACGCGCCGCGGAGAAGGGTACCCCGATCCTCGCGATCTGCGCGGCGATCCAAGTACTCGGGCACTGGTATGAGACGTCCGCGGGCGAGCGCGTCTCGGGTATCAGCATGTTCGATGTGACGACGACGCCGCGGGAGACCCGCGCGATCGGCGAGCTCATCACCGATCCCACGTTGGACGGCCTGACGGAGCCGTTGTCTGGCTTCGAGAACCACCGCGGTGCAACTGTTCTCGGCTCAGCGGCGAAGCCGCTCGGCCGGGTGCGCCACGGTGTCGGCAACGGCGCGAGCGAGGCGGTGGAGGGTGTCGTACAAGGCAGTGTGATCGGCACCTACATGCACGGCCCTCTGCTGGCTCGGAACCCGGAGTTCGCCGACTATCTGTTGTCGAAGGCGATCGGCTCAGAACTCGCACCGCTCGACCTCCCCCAGGTGGATCGTCTGCGGCGCGAGCGACTGGCCGTCGGCCGGTAGCCGAGGGCGCCTACTGCGCCCGAGTCAACGGCGCGGTGATCGGAGCCTGCGGAACCCGCTGCACACCGGTGTGTCCAGTGCGCAAGTACTGCGCGATCGCGGCGTCGAGAGGCTTGTTCGATCGGCCGAGCTGGCCGTGGTCCCCGCCGCCGACGGTGATGAGGTGCGCGCCCATCGCCTTCCTGGTCGCCATCGACGCACCGTACGGGGTCTGCGGGTCGCCGACGCTCTGGATCTGCAACGGTCGGACCGCGAGTTCGTTGCGCAACGGGATCAGCTTCGTGACGGGAGTGGTACCCGCGCAGCCGAGGCCTGATTTGTAGGTCAGGCCCGCCGTCTCGAAGACGTCGCCGGTGACGAGGTCCGTCAGCATGGCCGCCGGAGTCAGGAACGGATCCTTCGCCGACCAGTCCTCGTTGCACAGCATGAGCGACTGCATGTCCTGTGAGTTGGTGATGAAGTCCGTCATCGCCTTGGACGGCTTCTGCTGTTTGGTCTTGCCGGTCATCCGCAACGCGACCAGCGGCCAGTAGTTGCGGCTCGGCGCCACCTGCCGAGTCATACCGAGGAGCGGTGACGTCGCCTGCACCTTGCCGGTGGTGAGCGTTGCGACGAGGTTCTCGATGCGCGCTCGCGCGTCCGCCGTCAGGTTCACGCCGTCGATGTACTGCTGGGCAACGACTTTCAGACCCTCGGGAACGTCACCGACACGCGCAGGCGGAGCGCTGAACGACGGCGGGACACCCGCCTCGCGCTCCACTTGGGCGCTCCACCGCTGATACACGGCCAGCGGGGTCTTACCGAGGTGGTACACGTCGTCGTTATCGGCTATCCACGCCATCATGGCGTGCGCACGTGCCTTGTATCCCGCCGTCTGATCGGCCAGCAGTTCGCCCCAGGCGCGTTTGGGATCCATCGCCGAGTCGAGGACGAGTCGGTCCGTGTGCGACGGGAACAGGGTCGCGTATGTCGACATCAACCAGGTCCCGTATGAGATTCCGTAGAGGCTGATCTTCTCGACGCCGAGCGCCCGCCGTACTTGCTCGATGTCGCGGGCGTTGGTCTCGGTGGTCAGCGTCTTCGTGTATCCGGGTGTGTTCTTCTCGCAACGCTCACGGTTGAGCGAGCCCGCACCGCTGGACGCCTGCGATGTATCGGGCTTGTCGCACTCGACCGGTGTCGCCCCCAGCAGACCGCGTGGTTGGACGGCGACGAGGTCCCATTCCTGACGAATCTCCTCCGAGGGCGCGCTCGCAGTGAACATGCTGATACCGTCGCCGCCCGGGCCACCGGGGTTGCCGACGAGCACACCGCGCTTCGCGCCGGTGGCGGGGAGCTTGCTGACGGTGATCGAGATCGTCGGACCGGTCGGCTTCGCATAGTCGCGCGGGACACGGACCGTCGCGCATTGGGTGTCGGGGGATGCGCCGTGGATCGGGTCGCACGATCCCCAGTTCAGGGTCTGTGCAGCCAGAGCTCGGGGCGTGGCGTGTGTCGCGGCCGGAGCCGCCACGAGGAGTCCTGCTGCGACTGCGGTGGCGCCGACAACAGCCGATGCGCTTCGGGTTGAGCGGATGACGACGATCACTCCTCGGTGCGGGGGGTAGTTCACTCGGACTACATATACCGCACAGCGTTCGGGCGGGCTCGAGCTCATCGCTCCGCGCACGGCGGCGCTCAGCCGACGAACAGATCGGGGACACCCACCGAATCGACGAGACGACCGATCGCATCGGCGTCCCACACGCTCTCATCGGCCGGCCTGACGCCTGCGTCGACGAGCATGCCGATCGATCGGGCCACCAGCGCCGCGGACGATCCCGCCGATGCCATGTCACCGATCGCGAGCCCGCGCATCATCGCGACGACGACCTCTGCGAGCTCCCGGTATCCGACGACGGGCTCGAAGGCGAACAGCCCCAACAGAGTCCGATAGTTCGAGACCAGACGGTCGAGCACTCTCGACTCAGCGGACGCGACGGCTTCCCGAACCCGATCACGCCCCTCGCCTGCGGGCAGGGTCTCGGCGGCCATCGCCAGCCCGAGGTACAGGCGCCACCGTTCGATCTCCTCGCCGTCGGCGACTAGTTCGTCACACGCTGCTGCGATCACGGCGTCGCGCAGCACCGTCCGCCTTCCGTCGACTGTCGCGACGTCGGCGACGGCGCCAGTGATGACCGATCGGAGCGATGCGGTGGCGGCCCCGCCCCGTCGCCCGTCGATCGGAACCGCTCGGATCGCGAGATCGCAGAGGACGTCGAGGAGGAAGTCGTCCCGCCGTGGCCAGCATCGGTACGAGCCGGTCCGCGACACGTCGGCGTCGCGGACGGCGTCCTCGAGGCGCACGTGCTCCAGGCCGGATCCCAGGCCATCGCGCAGGACCCGCGCAACCGCGGCCTCGAGCACCCTGGCACGGGTCTGTTCGAGGCTCAGCCGGGGCCGCCGAGTCGGCGTCGGGGATTCCCCTGACTTCTCCCCCAATCTTGGTACTTCGTGTTCCAATCTCCTCGCCATATGCCTACGGTACTTCATGTACCAAGTTTGGTACTTCGCATACCAATATAGGAGTCATGATGTCTCAACTCACGACGAGGTCGGAACGCACCGACCGTGTGACACCCGTGTACGTCGCGGGCCTGCTCGCACTCGCCGTCGGACTGGCCCTGGTGGCGATCGACCAGTTCGTCGTCGGCTCACTCGACACCCGTCTGCACGAGATCTACGATCCGGTCGGAAAGTACGGCGACCCCGGCGCCCTATATGCCGCCCTGTACGGCATCGGCGTATTCGGTATCGCAGCCTGGTCGGCGGTCCTGAACCTGACGCGTAACGGCCGCCGGTCCGCGTTCAGGTGGAGTCTCACACTGCTCGCCGTCTCGACGCCCGTCGTTCTCGCGCCGGCGGTCGTCACCGAGTACGGCACGATGATCGTCCCGCTCGGGCTGTCGGCGGCATATGTCGCCGCCTGGCTGCTCGGCGTGATCGGCGTGGTCGCCCATTGGCGCACGCGAACGCAGGAACGGACAGGCGCCGTCTGGTGATGTCAGCCGAGCGGCCGCTGATCGATCCCGATCACCCGGCAGCGGTCGCGGGCGCCGTCGACTGCGTACCAGCCGTCCTCGAACTGCTGCCACGCAGCCAAGTGGCCGCGAGAGTCCTCGCCGTCGCGGGAGACGGTGCGCTCCAAGCGTTCCTGCGGCTCGGGTCCGTCGATCCAGTAGGCGGCCGTCAGTCTGTTCGCGACGGTGCGACGCGCTGCGGTCACACCCTCGATGATGAGGATCGGCCGCCAACGTAGCCAGACCGACGGACCGACGGACGGCACGCCGTCAGTCCATATCCGAGGCCGGTAGACGTAGTCGTGTCGCTTCTCGAAGGCACCGATCACGTCGCGTTCGAGCTCCGGCCACCACGACGCCGGGTCGTCCCAGGTCGCGAACTCGTCGGTACTGATGAGGACGGACCTGCGTCCGCGGTCGGCGAGCGCACGGACGAGTTCCGCGGCGAACGTGCTCTTACCCGACCCGGAGCGACCGTCGATCGCGATGACTCCCGCAGTCAGTCCGTCGCGCACCGCGATCTCGTCGGCGAGCCGAGCCCACCGCGCCGCCCAGTCGTGCGGCAAGGTCAGGCCAGGATCCGGCGGCCGGACAGTGCCCGACCGAGCGTCAGTTCATCGGCGAACTCGAGGTCACCGCCCATCGGCAGGCCGGAGGCCAGACGGGTCACCGACAGGCCCGGGAAGTCTCTGAGCATGCGCAACAGATAGGTGGCGGTCGCTTCGCCTTCAGTGTTCGGGTCGGTGGCGACGATGATCTCGCCGACGACCGAACCGTCGGACTGTTCGGCGAGCCGCTTGAGGAGCTCCCGGATCCGCAGTTGGTCGGGGCCCACACCCGACAGCGGGTCGAGGGCACCGCCGAGGACGTGATAGCGACCGTCGAACTCGCGGGTCCGTTCGATCGCGTAGATGTCCTTGGGCTCTTCGACGACGCAGATCTTGGTCGCGTCGCGACGCGAGTCGCTGCAGATGCGGCACAGCCGCTCAGCGGCGATGTTGCCGCACTCATCGCAGAAGGTGACGTCGTCGCGGACCTTGCCGAGGGCTGCAGTCAGACGATCGATCTCAGTCTTCTCGCCTGCCAGCAGGTGAAATGCGATCCGCTGAGCGCCCTTCGGCCCGAGCCCGGGGAGCTTCGCGAGCTGGTCGATGAGGTCCTGGATCGGTCCTTCGTACATGTGCAGTCAGCCGAGTCCGGGCATTCCGCCTGCGAGCGGACCCATCTTGTCCTGCGCGATGGTGTCGCGGTTGCGTGCGAGATCGGCGAGCGCACCGACAATGAGATCCTGCAGAGTGTCGATGTCGTCGGGGTCGACGACATCGCGTGCGATCTCGATGCCGGTCACCTCACCGACACCGGTGCCCGTCACCGTCACCAGGCCGTTGCCTGCCTGTCCGGTCACCTCGGTGTTCGCGATCTCGTCTTGCGCCGCGACTACCTTGGCCTGCATCTCCTGCACCTGCGCGAGGAGTCCGGACATGGGGTTGTCGCCGCCGCTACCGCCGAGCAGTGCACTGGGATCGAATGCATCAGTCACATGGTCCAGGGTAGTCGGTCGCGCTATCGGAGCAGTCGCTCGACGTGCTCGGCGAGTTCGTCGACGGTCGCGTCACCGTCGGTGACGACGGCGAACGAGATCACCTCGTCGCCGAACAGTCGTGCAGCCCTGGGGATCAGGGCGAACTCGAACCGGTCCCCGACGCGCCGCCATTGCGACACCGCTCCGTACACCGGTGCGCTCGCGCCCGTCGTCAGGCAGTACTCGTCTGCACGCGGCCCGCCCGGCAGGTCCCGCTGCAACTGCACGCAGGCATCGGACTCCTCGTCCAAGAAGACGACGGCCTCGCATCCGAGATCCGCGTGTCGCTGGTACGAACCGAGAATGGCCATATCGGCCAGCCTACCGACGTGCCTCGGCCCGGGCCTGGCGTCACGAGGCCGCGGGTGTCAGAGCGTTCGGCCGCTCGTAAAGCAGCGCCGTTCCCCGGTGAGCGGGTCGTCGAACGCCACGCTGTACGCGAGGAGGCGTAGCGGACGAGTGAAATCGTCCACCGAGGCGGCGACGCGCTCGCGATCGACCTCCGGGTACAGCGGATCATCGACGATAGGGGCCCCGAGGCCCGCCATGTGCAGGCGCAGTTGATGTGTTCGGCCGGTCGATGGCACCAAACGATAGATCCCGAGTCCGTCGTCGCGGACGGACTCGAGCGCGATGTCGCTGATCGCATTCACCGCGCCGTCGACGACCCGAGCACGCAGATCGCCCGCGCCCTTCTCGATGCGGTTCTCCACACGCGTCACGGTTGCAAGCGACGAATCGGCGGGCGCCAGCGCGCGGTACTCCTTGGTGACCCGACGATGCGCGAACAAATCCTGGTACGCCGCGCGTACGTGCGGACGACGCGTGAATAACAGGACGCCCGCGGTCAGCCGGTCCAATCTGTGAACGGGAGCGACGTCGTCGCCGAACTTCCTGCGCAGACGCACCAGAGCAGTCTGTGTGACGTGCGCGCCGCGCGGCATCGTCGCCAGGAAGTGCGGCTTGTCGACGACGATCAGCCGCTCGTCGACGTGCAGCACCGGCATCTCGAACGGGACCACGGGTTCTGAGGGCAGGTCCCGGTAGAGGTACACCGGGATCGGTCGCACGACCGGGGCGTCCGGGTCTATCGGGATGCCGTCGGCGTCGACGATCTCGCCCGCCTCGACGCGACGCCGCACGTCGTCGATGGACCAACCGGCCAGGACGGGAGCTCGTAGGAGAGTGTGCGCGACGGTCAGGTTCTCCTCGCCGACACGAAGAACCACCCGGGTGGCGTCGACGCCGTCCCGGGTGGCCAGAGGTTTGACGCGTCTGCGCCCCCTCCTGCTCAGATCACTTCTCGAGACGAGATTTCAAGTTGCCGAGCAGCTCGGTCTGGATCCGGTTGAGCCCCTTGGGGGCGAACGTCTTCTCGAAGAAGCCGCCGATGCCGCCCGCACCCTGCCAACTGGTGGTGGTCTCCACCTGTGCGGCGTCGCCGACCGACGTGACCGTGTAGGTGGTCACCATCGTCGAGTTGCGGTCGGTCTCGGTGATGCGGTCACCGGCGACGGTGATGTCGGCGAGGACATCGCGCGAACGCTTCTCGGTGGCCTGCAGGATCCAGTGGACGACGGTTCCTGCACCCTGACCGCCTTCGTCGACGCGGTAGTCACGGTAGTTGGACGGCAGGATCGTCGGACGAACCTGCGCGTAGTCGGCGAGTGCGGCGAAGACCGTCTGTGCCGGTGCAGCTATCTGAGCGGTGGTGGTAGCGGTGACCTGTCCCACGGTGGGTGACTCCTCTTCATGGACTTCTTGCCGATGTGGGCTCCGGCCGTCCGCGGCCCGAACCCGTGCGTGAACCACGGTACTGGGGTTGGGTCTAGCCTGGTCCTGTGGCTGTCAATCGTCTCGAGTATCAAGGCTCGGAATTCACCGATGCGGTGCAGCGGCTCGTCGCCAGTTATGCCGCGATCCCGGAGGGATCGACCGTCCGTCTCGCGAAGAAGACCTCGAACCTATTCCGCAAGCGTGCCGACATCGACGTACCCGGCCTCGACGTGTCTGGCCTGGGCCGAGTGATTTCCGTCGACCCCGCCACCGAGACCGCGCAGGTCGCAGGCATGTGCACCTACGAGGATCTCGTCGATGCGACGTTGCGGTACGGATTCGCCCCGACGGTCGTTCCCCAACTCAAGACGATCACGCTCGGCGGAGCCGTCACCGGAATGGGCATCGAGAGCACGTCATTCCGCAACGGCCTCCCTCACGAAGCCGTCCAGGAGATTGAGATCCTCACCGGCGCAGGAGAACTCGTCGTCGCACGACCAGACAACGAGTACCGCGACCTGTACTTCGGCTTCCCCAACTCGTACGGCACCCTCGGCTATTCGGTGCGTCTGGCCATCACCCTCGAAGAAGTCAAGCCGTTCGTCGAGCTGCGCCATGTCCGGTTCACCGATCTGCGCACCCTGCAGGAGACGATGACCGCGATCGCCGACGAGGGCGAATATCAGGGCGAGTCCGTCGACTACCTGGACGGCGTCGTCTTCAGCGGCGACGAGAGCTACCTCGTCCTGGGCCGGCAGACCGACGAACGAGGTCCCGTCAGCGACTACACCCACGGTGAGATCTACTACCGGTCGATCCAGCACGACGACACCGAGAATCCGAAGCGGGACCGTCTGACGATCCGCGACTATCTGTGGCGATGGGACACCGACTGGTTCTGGTGTTCGCGTGCATTCGGCGCACAGAATCCGAAGGTTCGCCGTTTCTGGCCGAAGAAGTACCTGCGCAGCAGCTTCTACTGGAAACTCATCGGCTACGACCACCGGTGGAACATCGGTGACCGACTCAACGCACGGAAGGGCCTACCGGCCAACGAGCGTGTCGTGCAGGACATCGAAGTCCCGATCGACGCCGCAGCCGACTTCGCCGAATGGTTCCTCGCCGAAGTACCCATCGAACCGATCTGGCTCTGCCCGCTGCGTCTGGCCGAGCCGTCCGCGGACTCCGACAGTGCGCAGCCCTGGCCGCTGTACCCATTGGAGCGCGGCCGCACATACGTCAATTTCGGGTTCTGGTCCGCCGTGCCCGTCACCCCTGGCAGCCCGGGGCACACCAATCGGCGGATCGAGAAGAAGGTCGACGAGCTCGGCGGACACAAGTCGCTGTACTCGGAGTCGTTCTATCCCGAAGACGAATTCTATGAAATGTATGGCGGGGCCGCGTACCGCGAATTGAAGTCGCAGTACGACCCGAAGGGACGGCTCCTCGGCTTGTACGAGAAGACGGTGAAACAGAAGTGAAGCTAGCGAACATCTTTGAGAAACTGGTCGGCCAGGAACTCAACATCCGGATCACGGCGTACGACGGCAGCTCCGCCGGACCCGAGAACGCCGAGTACGGACTCGATCTGAAGACGCCGCGCGGGACCACCTACCTGGTGACCGCACCCGGCGACCTCGGCCTCGCCCGCGCCTACGTCGCCGGCGACCTGGAGTTGACCGGCAATCATCCCGGCGACCCGTACGACACGCTGCAGGCATTGGCGAGCGACCTCAAGTTCACCAAACCGAACCCGCTGGAGATGGCGCAGCTCGTCCGCGATCTCGGCGTTGAGCACTTCAAGCCGATCGCGCCGCCGCCACAGGAGTCACTCCCGAAGTGGCGACGGTATGCCGAAGGATTCCGGCACAGCAAGGACCGCGACGCCGAGGTCATCAGCTACCACTACGACGTCTCGAACCGGTTCTACGAACTGGTCCTCGGCGACTCGATGACATACACGTGCGCCGTCTACCCGAACGCGGACGCCGGCCTCGACGAGGCTCAGGAGAACAAGTACCGGCTGATCTTCGACAAGCTGCGGTTGAAGCCGGGCGACCGTCTCCTCGACATCGGATGCGGCTGGGGCGGCATGGTCCGATACGCGGCCAGGAAAGGTGTGCACGCACTCGGCGTCACCCTGTCGAAGGAGCAGGCCGAGTGGGCGCAGCAGGCGATCATCGATCAGGGGCTCACCGAGTTCGGTGAAGTCCGCCACAGTGACTACCGCGACGTCACCGAGACCGGGTTCGACGCGATCTCGTCGATCGGGCTCACCGAGCACATCGGTGTCGCCAACTACCCCAAGTACTTCACGTTCATGCACGACAAGGTGCGCGAGGGCGGCATGGTCCTCAATCACTCGATCACGCGTCCGGACAACAGTGCCCGCAGCAAGGCAGGCCCGTTCATCGACCGTTACGTGTTCCCTGATGGCGAGCTGACGGGCAGCGGCACGATCATCTCCAAGATGCAGAACGTGCCAGGCCTCGAGGTGCTGCACGAAGAGAACTTCCGCAGCCACTACGCGATGACGTTGCGCGACTGGAACAACAATCTCGTCAACAACTGGGACGAGGCCGTCGCCGAGGTCGGTGAGGGCACCGCACGCCTGTGGGGCCTCTACATGGCCGGTTGCCGAATCGGCTTCGAGCGCAACATCGTCCAGCTCCACCACGTGCTGGCGACGAAGCTGCCGGCCGACAAGACCGACCTACTGCCGCTCCGCCCCTGGTGGCAGCCGTAGCAGTCCGCCGCTGAAGCGGCGAACTCGGACCCCGGCTATTCCAGCGGGCGGGCTCCCAGCTCGGACGTCATCAAGTCGACGGCCACCTGGTGTGGATCGAGCCGAGGGTCCGCGGCCGTGCTCTGGGCCTGCGCGACCATCTCGTCACGTTCGGAATCGGTCAGGTCCTCGTCTGCGGTGAGCGGCTCGGGTTCGGGTTCCGGCTCAGGCTCCGGTTCGGGAGCCTGCTCCTCTCGCGGACGACTCGGCCTGGTGAACGTCTGACGCGGTTTGCCCTGTTCGCGCGGAGTGGCCGCCGCCCGCGAGGACGACGGACGCGGGGTATCCGGTGACGCTTGCACCACGCTAACGCTGTGCCCCGGACCGAACACCTCAACGACCGCGTTCGTCAACGCGCGCAGTCCACGCTCGTCGGACAGTCGGCCGACCAGCGCCGTGTGCGGGTGACCGAGCACGATCTCGGTTCCCACGACGTCGTGGACCGCCGCAGACGACAGCATCGCCTCGAGCACCGTGCTCTGCAGGCGCACCGCGGCGCGGATATCGGGCCACCGCGCCGACACCGACTGCACGGTGAGACCGTCGGCAACCGGCTCCGGCGCGGATTCGGGTTCGACTGCCGGTTCGGCTGCGCGGCGCGGCGCCTCGTACGGCTCGGGCGGGATGTCGGTCGGCGGCTCCGGCGGCAGCGGGATGCCGTCGTCCGGCTCGGACGCCGCAGCGGCCTCGCGAGACGGTCCCGGCAGCGACGGTTCGCGGCGAGGCTCGGGCGCGGCGGGCTGGTGGCGCTCTGCCTGCTGGGGGTCTGCCTGCGGGGGCTCCGGAGCTGTCGGCTCGGGCGCACGGACCACTGGCGCCGCGGGCTCGGGCCGGGTCGGCTCAGACTGCTCAGGCTGGGTTGGCTCGGGCTCGGGCTTGGCCTGGGCTTGAGCCACCGTCTCCTTGGCTTGGTCGGCAGCCTTACGTTGCGACGGCCGAACAAAGCGCGACTCCTGCCCGTCTGCAGCCAGAGCACCCGGCGCGGCCTGCGGCGATGCGCTCGCCGCGGGGCCAGAACCGGCGGGACGTCGCTCCAGCATCTCGATGCGTTGGAGCAGGGCTGCGTCGTCGGCGGACGCTGCGGGCAGCAGCATCCGCGAGCACATCACCTCAAGGAGCAGGCGGGGTGACGTCGTACCCCGCATGTCACCGAGTGATGCGTGGGCTACCTCGGCATAGCGCGTCAGGGTGCCTGCCCCGAGATGGTCGACGACGGCTTTCATTCGGACCAGTTGATCGTCTGGCGCTTCGACGAGTCCGCGTTCGGCGGCGTCGGGCACGGCCTGCAGCAGGATGAGGTCACGGAAGCGGTCGAGCAGATCGATGGCGAAGCGCCGCGGGTCGTGCCCGGCATCGACGACCCGCTCCACGACCTCGAACAGAGCGGCGCCGTCGTTCGCGGCGAGCGCGTCGACAGCAGCATCGATGAGTGCCGAGTCGGTGACGCCGAGAAGGCTCAGGGCTCGGTCGTAGGTGACGCCATCGTCGCCCGCACCCGCGAGCAGTTGGTCGAGGATACTCAGCGAGTCACGTGGAGATCCGCCGCCTGCACGGATCACCAGCGGGTACACCTCAGGCGCGACGAGGACGCCTTCTTGCGAGCAGATGCTCTCGAGCAGCCCGCGCATCACCGGCGGAGCCAGGAGTCGGAACGGGTAGTGGTGGGTCCGCGACTTGATCGTGGTGAGCACCTTCTCGGGCTCGGTGGTCGCGAAGATGAAGATCAGGTGTTCCGGCGGTTCCTCGACGATCTTGAGGAGCGCATTGAAGCCGGCCGAGCTGACCATGTGCGCCTCATCGATGATGAACACCCGGTAGCGCGATTCGGCCGGCGCGTAAAAGGCGCGATCGCGGAGGTCTCGGGTGTCGTCGACGCCGCCGTGACTGGCCGCGTCAAGCTCGACTACGTCGAGGTTCCCTGGGCCGCCCGGACCGAGGGACACGCACGACGAGCAGGTCCCGCACGGTGTCGACGTCGGCCCTTCAACGCAGTTGAGAGACCGCGCGAGGATGCGTGCCGACGACGTCTTACCGCAGCCTCGCGGACCTGAGAACAGGTATGCGTGGTTGATGCGCCCGGTGTCGAGGGCTCGGCTCAACGGCTCGGTGACATGCTCCTGGCCGACGACTTCGGCGAACGTCGCCGGGCGGTACGTGCGATAGAGGGCCACATGTGCACACTACCGGCGGTCACCGATAGCGGTGACAGGCGGATCGGTGCTCGCAGGCGGGCACAGGCAGAGCCCGATCGTGGCCGTCGCGACCACGACGAGGAGCACGTTGTACGGCTGTACCGCGAACCAGCCGATGACGTCCCAATCGTGCTTGAAGAACAGCCCTGTCAGGTATGCCTCTTCGACGCTTCGGTTGGCGTACCAGATCGGGTAGGCCAGATGCGTCCTCCACGCTGCGGTCGCCAGGATCCCGAGAACGGTCAGGACTCCGATGAGTCCTCTTCGCCACCGGCCGGCGCCGTCGATCAGGTGGTGGACGGCTACGACGAGCAGCGGGACGGCCCACACCCAGTGGTGCCCCCACGAGACCGGGGACACGGTGCAGGACGCCATCCCGACCAGCGAGAGGGCGAGCAATTCCTGTCCTCGGCGGTGCGCGAGGACGGCTGCGGTCATGACGAGGGCGAGGACCACGATCGCCGATGCGATCCAGATGACGGTGCTCGGATGATCGGTGCTGTAGACGTTGGCTATGCCGCCGCGGATCGACTGGTTGCCGACGGTCTGCGGCGACGACACCCGGTCGGAGTCGAAGACGGTGTCAGTCCAGAACCTCCACGAGGCACTCGGCATCACGATGAATCCGAGAGCCACTGAGCTGACGAATCCGCCGATGACGCCGACGACGGTCTTCCATTGCCGGATCGCCGCGTAGTAGACGACGAACAACATCGGCGTGAGTTTGATGCCCGCCGCCAGCCCGGCGCCAACACCGCGAAGGCGGCTACCCTCGGGGCGGACGAGGTCGGCGACGATGAGCAGCATCAGGAACACGTTGATCTGCCCGAACCAAATCGTTGACCGCACGGGTTCCAGGAGGGCGGACGCCGCGACGAGCGACGCGGCCACCACACGGAGTCGCCACGTGAGGTCGTGGCCGAGGCTGCGGAACCCGAGGACGATCACCAGGTAGAGGGCGACGAAGATCCCGGTCGTCCACACTGCGTGTGCGGTCGCCGCCGACATCAACGCGAACGGAACGAACAGCGCCATCGAGAACGGCGCGTACGTGAAGTCCATCTGACCGAGGAGCTTGGTGTCGTACAGGTCGCCGCGGTCGAGGACGACTTGTGCGCCTGCGCGGTAGACGTCGAGGTCGAGGAAGTTGTCGAAGAGACCCCAGTAGGGCGTGCTGTAGGGGACGATGACGTACTGCAGCCACAGCGACAGGGCACCCGCGATCACGAACCCGATCAGCGCGGGCGTCGAGCGTTCGAGCTTCACATGGTCCTGCCTACTGGGTGTCGAGCAGGACCTCGGTCGCGCTCAGCAGTGCACAGGTCGCGACACCGTCCATCGCGGTGCGCAGTTCGTCGGTCGTCGGGAACGTCGGCGCGATGCGGATGTTCCTGTCGTCCGGATCCGTCTTGTAGGGGAAGGCCGATCCTGCTGCGGTGAGCGCGATTCCGGCATCTTTCGCGAGTTCGATGGTGCGAGCCGCGGTGCCGTCGACCACGTCGAGGCTGATGAAGTAGCCGCCTTCGGGCGTCGTCCACGAAGCGATCTTGGCTGCGCCGAGTCGGTCGTCGAGGATGTCGAGGACGAGTCGGAACTTGGGCGCGATGATCTCGCGGTGACGCGCCATGTGGGCGCGGACTCCGTCGGCGTCGCGCAGGAACTTCAGGTGGCGCAGCTGGTTGATCTTGTCGGGGCCGATGGTGGCTGCCGAGATGTGCTTCACGTACCAGTCGAGGTTGGCCTTCGACGATGCGAAGGCCGCGACGCCCGCCCCGGCGAAGGTGATCTTGCTGGTGGAACCGAACACGTAGACGCGGTTGGGATTGCCCGCCTCGTCGGCCATGTCGAGGATCGGCAGCGGAGCAGGCGCACTATCGACGAGGGTGTGGACCGCGTACGCGTTGTCCCAGAAGATGCGGAAATCGGGCGCGGCGTCGAGCGCGAGGAGGCGGCGGGCGACGTCCTCGGTGACGGTGTAACCCGTCGGGTTCGAGTAGGTGGGGACCAGCCACATGCCTTTGATGGACGGGTCTGCGGCGAGCAGTTCGGCGCAGGCTTCGACGTCCGGACCGTTGGGGTTCATCGGCACGTTGATCATCTCGATGCCGTACAACTCTGTGATGCCGAAATGGCGGTCGTAGCCGGGGACCGGACACAGGAACTTGATGGGCTCGGCAGACCACGGACGCTCGGAGTCGACGTTGCCACGCAGGAGCGAGAACACGACGATGTCGTGCATCACTTCGAGGCTGGCGTTGCCGAGGGCGATGGTTCGGTCGGCCCCGGTAGCGAACAGGTCGCCGAACAGTTCGCGGAGCTCAGCGAGTCCGGTGACGCCGCCGTAGTTTCGGCAGTCGGTTCCGCTCGGGGTGAGGTAGTCGTCATCAGGCATGGACAGCATCGGAGTCGCCAGATCGAGCTGGTCGGTGCCCGGCTTCCCGCGGGTGAGATCGAGTTTCAGGCCTGCAGCGCACAGCGTTTCGTAACGCTTCTGCAAGTCTTCCTGGGTGTGGCGGAGTTCTTCGACACTCATCGAGTGAAAGTTCAACGTGAACCTCTCGCGCAAGCCAGTCCCGGCTGCAACTTTGTATACGCCTGGAAATAGGGGATCCCGCGCACCCGAGAGAGCCCGTTGACCCTTGCTGCCTTCCGGCCCTGGGGGAGTTCACAGGATGCACGCCGCGCGGGATCCGTAAACCAGTGTAGCGGTCGCGTTTTGTGATCGGTAGCCGGTACCGGCTAGCATCCTCGGTGGAGGATTCGCCTAGTGGCCTATGGCGCTCGCCTGGAACGCGGGTTGGGTTAATAGCCCTCAGGGGTTCGAATCCCCTATCCTCCGCCAAAGCTGTGGACCCCGCCTGAGGAACGAAGGCGGGGTCCACAGCTTTATTTGGTTGAGCGGATTCGCCGAGGAGCGTGACGGCTCCCCGATCCTCCGCCATGGAACCCGCCCGGTACCGGGGACTAACGTCGGCGTCGGGCGGTTCGTTCTTAGGGCCACACACAGTTTCTGCGACACGGCGACCACTGACGCCCAGGAGTAATGTTCGAATCCATGACCAGCAGTGCGCACCTTGCCACGGCTGGATTGGGGGAATCCGGAACCTTCCCCGTATGGGCTTGGCTGTGCTTGCCCATCGCTTGGCCAGTCATCGCGTTCTTCGTACTTTCGTGGCTCGCACTGGTCTACTTCGGCTTGTCGTCAGTCAGCGAATCGAATCTGCCGACGCCGGAGCGCGTCGTCTGGTGTGCGGCAGTGATGCTTCTCCCATTCGTCGGCTACCTATTCTGGCTGGTCTATCTCTGGCTGTCGCCGAGGGCATGACAGTCACCCGTTCACCTAGGCCAACGCGAGATACGGGGCGAGCGCCAACAGCGCCACGACCAGCATGATCTTCAGGACCCGTGTCGGGAGCGCGTGTGCGATTCGCCAGCCGACGAAGACGCCCGCCAACTCGGGGACACCGATCAGGACAGCCAGCACCCAGTCGACGTTGCCCTGCGTCGCGTAGCCGACCGAGCCGACGACGGCGATCACAATCGACTGCACCTGACTCGCGGCCAACGACTCCAGGACCGGTACTCCGCAGGCGATCAGAGCCGGCACCGCCAGCATCGGTCCGCCGATACCGATGATCCCGCTGAGTACGGCCACCGCCAGGCCGAGTCCGATGATCACCGTCGTAGGCGGGTGGTGACCCGCTCCCTCGCCGCCGTCGTGTCTGTCGCGAACCCAGATCAAGGCTGCCGCCGCCGTGACGAGAATGGCGAGCACGATTCCGAAGACACGTTCGGACACATACGCGTTGATGACTACGCCAACCGGTGTCCCGACCGCCGCGGCCGCAGCGAGTAGTAGCGCGGTCCGCCGGGTGTGGGCCAGACGGAGCTGACCGGATTTGACGAACGCCGCAGATCCGGCGAGTCCGGTCGCGACATGCGTGAGGATGGCAGTTCCCGCGACGACCGGTGCCGACAGCCCGGTGAGCGTGAACAGGCCGACGGTCGGGAGGACCCCACCCGGCCCAAGCGCCGTGATGCCGATGCCGCCGAGGAGACCGAGCACCATCAGAGCCACCGCAGTCAGCCCACCGATATCAACCACACCGGGGACCCTTCCATACAAGGCGCGATCGGGCGGAAGCGACTCCAGCCGCTACCGAACTCGCTACTGCGAGCCAGGTGACCACGTACCGGTAACGCGGCTCGTAGCGAGCAGTCAGGGTTTGACGGCCAGGCACGATGACCTGGCCCGTCACTCGGTCGACGATGCCTGGTGGTGATGCAGTCCCAGCCATCCGCGCAGCCATATCGTGAAGCGACTCTCGCTCGGCGGTGGGAGCTCCGTCTTTGCCGAATACCATGTGAATACGGTGTCGAGGAAGGCGACCAGAGGCACGGCGAGCAGGCCGTCGTACAAGAAGAAGATCAGCAGGAAGATGGCCAACAGTCAGACGACGAGGTTCGTCGGGAGAACCGGATTCACTAGGCACGACGCCGAGTAGATGCGACCCGATCAACGCCACGCGCAATTGCAGCTCCGGGTCGGCATCGGCGTCAAGGGAGCCGAGAGCTTGGGCTGTGTGGGTCTCGGCCTCGCTCGACCAGCAGGTGGGACTCGACCAGTAGATGAGGCTTAGCTGGTGACGGTGACGGCGGCGCGCGCGATCGCCAACTCCTCGTTCGTCGGAACCACCAGGACGGCGACCGGGGAGTCGTCTGTAGAGATCAGTCGAGGCTCATCGGAGCGGACCGCGTTGCGTTCGGGGTCGATGACCACGCCGTAGCGATCCAGGCCGGCCAACGAGTCGGCGCGCACGGGTGCGGCGTTCTCTCCGACGCCCGCGGTGAACACGATTGCATCGACCCGCCCCAGTTCGATCATGTAGGCGCCGATGTACCGACGCAGACGATGCAGGTAGACGAGGTAGGCCTTGGCTGCGGCGTCGTCGCCGGCCTCGACCCGTTCGAGGATCGCGCGGAAGTCGTTCTCCCCGCACAGCCCCTTCAACCCCGACTTCTTGTTGAAGAGCACATCGATATCCTCGATCGACATGTCGGCGACTCGCGCCAGATGGAACACGATGCCCGCGTCGATGTCGCCGGTCCGCGTCCCCATCACCAGGCCCTCGAGCGGGGTCATGCCCATCGTCGTGTCGATCGGGACGCCGCCTCGGACCGCCGACGCCGACGCTCCGTTGCCCAGGTGGAGAACGATCTGGTTGACGTCGCTCGACGCGCGAGCCAAGAACTCGGCGGCACGCTGGGACACGTACTCGTGGCTGGTTCCGTGGAAGCCGTACCGCCGGATCGCGTACTTCGTGGCGATGTCCGCGTCGAGAGCGTAGTGCGCGGACTCGTCGGGCAGGTGGCTGAAGAAGGCGGTGTCGAACACTGCCACGGCTGGTACGTCGGGCAGCAGCGCGGTCACCGCGTCGATGCCGGTCAGGTTGGCCGGATTGTGCAGGGGGGCAAGCGATGAGATCCGCTCGATCTCCGAGCGCACCCGCTCGGTGATCAGTGTCGGCTCGAAGAAGCTGCGGCCACCGTGCACCACGCGGTGCCCGACCGCGGCCAGCCCCGATTCCGCTACGTCGACGCCGTCCTCGGCGAACAGATCCACGACCATCGCGATCGCCGCCTCGTGGTCGGGCAGCGGCAGTTCACGTCGGACCTCGGTGCCGCGGTACCAGTGCTTGATCGACGAGGCCTCCTCCCCGATCCGCTCGGCGAGGCCGTCGGCGATGACCTCTTCGGTCTTCGGGTCCAGGACCTGGTATTTGAGTGACGACGAACCGGCATTCACCACGAGAACGGCTCCTTCGATAGCCTCACTCATGCGTCGGCCCTTTCGTGATGTTCTGCGCCTGGATGGCGGTGATCGCGACGGTGTTGACGATGTCGGACACGAGAGCGCCGCGCGACAAGTCGTTCATCGGCTTGTTCAAGCCCTGCAGCACCGGCCCGATCGCGATCGCACCCGCACTGCGTTGGACCGCCTTGTACGTGTTGTTGCCGGTGTTGAGGTCGGGGAAGATCAGCACCGTTGCACGGCCGGCGACCGGCGAATCGGGCATCTTCGTGGCCGCCACACTCGGCTCGATCGCGGCGTCGTACTGGATCGGCCCCTCGACGAGCAGTTCCGGCGCGCGTTCGCGGACGAGTTCCGTTGCCGACACGACCTTCTCGACATCCTTGCCCGATCCGGAGCCGCCGGTCGAGTAGGAGAGCATCGCCACGCGTGACGAGATACCGAACGCCTCGGCGGTGCGGGCCGAGGAGACCGCGATGTCGGCGAGTTCCTCCGCACTCGGATCGGGGACCACCGCGCAGTCGCCGTAGGTGAGGACCTTGTCGGCCAGGCACATGAAGAACACACTCGACACGGTCGAGACACCGGGCACCGTCTTGATGATCTCGAATGCGGGGCGGATCGTCTGTGCGGTCGTATGAACGGCTCCCGAGACCATGCCGTCGACGCGACCGGTGTGCAGCAGCATCGTGCCGAAGTACGACTCGTCGCGCACCACCTCCAACGCCCGCTCACGCGTCATCCCCTTGTGCTTGCGCAACTCGGTGTAGGTGTCGGCGAACTCGTCGGCCAGTTCGGACGACGACGGATCGATGACGTCGACGTCGGTGAGGTCGATACCGAGTTCGTTGCCGCGGCGACGTACCGATTCCGGATTTCCGAGCAACGTCAGCTTCGCGACGCGGCGGCGCAGCAGCCGGTCGGTGGCGCGCAGGATGCGGTCGTCGCCGCCTTCGGGCAGCACGATGTGCTTGACGTCCGAGCGCGCCTGCGTCATCAACTGGTACTCGAACATCTGTGGGGTGACGACCTCAGGGACGTGCAGGTTCAGCTCATGGACGAGTTCGGTCGCCGACACGTGCCGCTCCATCAACGCCAGCGCGGCATCGATCTTGCGCACCGATCCCGACGACATGCGGCCACGGGTGTGTGACGCGATGCGCGCCGTCTCGTACGTGCCGTGCTGACTCATCAGGATCGGCAGGGTCGGATGTAACCCCTTGACGAGGCCTTCGATCATCGGATGCGGACGCATGCCGCCGTTCATGACAATGCCTGCCAATCGCGGGAAGCCCTCTGCCGCATTGGCGTTGACGAGTGCGAGCAGCACGTCCGACCGATCGGCCGGTGCGATCACGACCATCGACTCGCTCAGCCGCTCGAGGATGTGTTCGACAGTCATGCCGCCGACCATCACCTCGAGTGCCTCTCGATCGAGCAGATCGGCGTCACCGCTGTATAGGTTTGCGCCCAGTGCGTCCGACAACTCGGCCATCGTCGGCGCCGTCAGCAGCGGGTCCTCCGGCAACGCCCACGCACGGACACCGGTGTCGCGCAAGGCATTGGCTACGTCGATCAACGACTCCGGACTGCACCGGTTGGCAACGACACCGACCGTCGATGCGTGCGAGGTCTTGATGTCAGCCATCAACATCTCGGTGAGCGACCGGATCTCGGCAGGCTCTCGGTCGAGTGCCTTGACGACGAGGATGATCGGTGACGACAGGTTCGCGGCGATCCGCGCGTTGTAGCCGAGTTCGGACGGCGACGCGATGTCCGTGTAGTCCGACCCGATCACCAGCACGTTGTCGCACTGGTCGGCGACGGTGTGGAATCGCGCGACGATCTCACCGATCGCGGCGTCCGGGTCGGCGTGCACATCGTCGTAGGTGACGCCGACGCAGTCCTCGTACGGAATGTCGACGGACGAGAACTGCAGAAGCATGTCCAAGATGAAGTCCCGCTCGCCTGCCTCGGACCGCGAGATCGGGCGGAACACGCCGACACGTCCGCCGGTAGCCGCGAGCAGGGCGAGGACCCCGAGTGCGACAGTCGATTTGCCGGTGTCGCCTTCGGCCGATGCTACGTAGATGCTGCGGGCGCCAGAGCCTGTCATGACGTCCAGCCTATCGGTCATCGAGTTTCGATCACCGCACGACGGCGCGCACCACGAGGTCGGCCACGTCCTCGTCGGACATCGCGCTCCCGGGAACCAACATGCACGAGTAGACCACCCGCACCAAGAACTCGGCGGCGGCACGCGGATCCGGGTACAGCGCAGCCGCTTCCGCATCGGATACGTCGACGATGCTGACGTCGACGACCCGCTGGACGAGGCTCGGACGTTCCCGGTCTGTCGAGATGATCGCCCGGACGACCTCCTCGGGTTCCTCGCGCAGAACGTACTGCAGGGCCTCGTGCGCGCGGATGTACTCGAGTGAACCGATGACACGAGCTCGCACCTTGCCGGCCACATCGGACTCGTCGGCGCCCCACTCGACCAGGTGCTGCCGCAACTGATCGAGTTCGTGCGAGACGATCGCGTCGACCAGCGCTTCACGCCCGCCGAACATGCGGTACGCGGTCGCACGCGCGACTCCGGCATGTCGAGCGACCGATGTCAGGCTCAAGGCCTTCGCGCCGAAACGCGACACCAGGCCGACACCGACTTCGAGCATTCGGTCACGATCCATGGGAAAACGTTATCGAACGCAGGGTCTGCGTGTATCCGAAGCCTTCCGTGTAGTCACTCCTGGATGTGGACGGCCGCTTCTTCGGCACTCGCGCCCGCACCGTCGACGCCCGCGTCGAGACCGTACGAGGTGGAGTCCTCCTCCACGGAGACGAGTCGGCCCGACCGTTTGTCGCCCGCGTCCTCCTCTTCAGGGAAATCCGGGTCGTAGTCGCCGTCGGCGGACGCGTCCGGCTCCTCTTCGGAGAGCCGCTCGTCGAGGGTGTCGTGCTCGTGTCCGGCCGGTTCGTAGTCGGGCGGTGAGTACCCGCGGTCGAGTACGTCGCCGACCTCCTGATCGAGCAGCGTGTCCTCCGGCTGAAGCTGGTCACTGTCGTCGGCGGAGTACTCGTCGCCGAAATCGTCCGAGTCAGTCATGACTTCAGACTAGGTCGTCACCGCCGCCACGACTCGTAACTGCGCGGATCGTCGATCGGCTCGATGTGAATCGTGCACCGAAGATCTTCGACGGCCCGGCGCAGCGTCTCCTCGACGTCTTCGGCGAGGTCGTGTCCGCGACGCACAGTCCAGTCCCCGGGTACCAGCATGTGCATCTGGACGAATCGCAGGTGCCCGGCCTCCCGCGTGCGCACGTCGTGGAAGTCAACGCCGCTCGTTCGGAAGCCGTCGAGCACTTCGTCGACGACGCCGCGCTCAGCGTCGGGGATCACCGTATCCATCAGTCCCATCGTCGAATCACGCACCAGGCGCCAGCCAACGACGATGATGTTGATCGCTACGGCGATCGCGACGACGGCGTCCAGCCGCGACCACCCCGTCACCGCCACGAGGCCGACCCCCACGATCACCCCGGCAGTGGTCCACACGTCGGTCAGCAGATGCTTGCCGTCCGCCTCCAACGCGGCCGACCGTTGCGACCGACCGACCGACATCAGCTTCCAGGCCACCAACCCGTTGACGCCGCTGGCGATCACCGAGATCCCGAGGCCGATGCCGACCGCGTCGAGTTCCTGAGGATTGATGAGTCGCTCGATCGCCGAATAGCAGATGAACCCGGCGGCGGCGACGATCATCGCGCCCTCGGCGACCGCCGACAGGTACTCGCTCTTGGAATGCCCGAAGTTGTGGTCGTCGTCGGACGGTCGGGCCGCGATCCGCAGTGCGATGAACGCACCGACGGCGGCGACCAGGTTGACGACCGACTCGGCGGCGTCCGACAGCAGACCGACCGATCCGGTGATCCACCAGGCGACCGTCTTGAGCGCGATAGTGACGATCGCCGCCGCGATCGACAGCACCGCCCAGCGGCTCAGATCCTGTCGCTGCGTCATGCCTCCAGAGTGTCATTCACGCGCCGGATCCGCCTCACCTGAATGAGCGCAGCCGCCGGGACACCCGCTCCAGATCTGCCACTCGCGGCATGACAGGGTGCCCGTTCACCCGCGCAACAGTGTGATTCAGGGCACAATGAAGCCATGCTCGACGAGTTGAACTGCCACGCCCGAGACCTGTACGACGCGGGCGAATTCGACAGCGCGCTCGCCGATTACTCCGTCCTCCGTGAGATCCGGTCCCGCAGAGAAGGCCCCTACTCGGTGAAATACCTTGCCGCCCTGCATGACTGCGTACGGTGCATGTCGCAGCTGGGGCTGTGGACGGATTCGGATCTGCTGTGCAGCGAGCTGCACGCCAAGTACGTGCGCACCCATGGCCGCGGCGGGAGTGACACGGTAGACGTCGCCCGCCACTGGGGGTGGGCGATGGTCCACCTCCATCAGCGCGACCCGGTCGCGGCGCTATGCATCACGACCGCCGACGCGATGTGGGACTCCGACCGACCGGGCGCAGACCGTCTGCTCGGCGCTGCGGCCGCGCAGTCGTACGGGTCGACCGAACTCGCCGACACCGGCCTCGTCGACGGCGTCTCGCTACGGCACGCCGAAGAACTCGTCACCGCTTTGGCCCGGTGGACCCGGGCACTCACCGACGACGGTGCTCGCACGTCGGTGACAGCGGACTCGCTGTCACCGCAGGTCATCGCCGCCTAGGCTTCGATCCGCTGGTCCGCAGTCTCCTCATCCGCGAGTCGCGACCTCCGCTTGGCTGGCAACGTCAACAGTGTCGCGACGCTGACGGCGATCAACATGATCGCCAGGATCCACAGGATGGTGCCGAGCGTCGCGACGGCCGGAAGAACGATCATCGCGATACCGGCGAGGACCGACACGATGCCCGACAAGATCACCAGCCACCGCGGTGCGATGTAGACCGACATCCGTGCACCGAACAGGTCCTGGAATCCGGAGAAGATCCATCCGACACCGATGAAGATGCCGAGCAGCGTCAGCGACTCGGCAGGACTGAGGATCGCCAAGACACCCGCGGCGAGCACGATGACCCCGAACACGGCGAGCAGCATCCGGCTCCCGAACGGCGCGGAGGTCGTCGCGAACGCGACGAACAGCCGCAGGAGACCGGTCACCACCAGCGCCGCACCGAACAGGACCGCGACGACAGCCAACGTCGCGCCCGGCCACACCAGCGCGACGACGCCGAGCGCGATGCCGACGACAGACGTCGTGATCAGAAACGAACGAACGGCGTTGACGGCTGCGTCAGGCAGAGCGGACGGGGCAGAGTTGACAGTCATACGCCAAGCGTAACGTCGGAGAACATGCCGCAGACATCATTCTTCACCCCGAGTGATTCATGTCGCGTCGACCCGACGGATTTCGCGATGAGCCTGTGGGGCCCGAACTCGTTGAACGGACCTGCCGTGTGCGCCCTGGCCACCTATGCGGCCGAAGAGGCGCACACTCGGGAGGGATGGCTGCCCGCCCGGTTCACTCTGGAGCTGTTCAAGTCCGCACGGCGGGTGCCGACGAGCACAAGCACCGAGGTGCTGCGCGACGGGCGACGGATCCGCGTGGTGCAGGTGCGGATCCACCAACACGAGAGCGACGACGCGGCTGGGACCCTCGTCGCCCAGGGCAACGTGGTGTTCCTCAAACAGAGCACCAATCCGCCGGGTGCTCGGTGGTCGCGTCCTGCCGAGCCGATCCCGCTCCCGCAGTCGACCGGCGACGATCAGTTCACCTGGTTCTCCGATACTGAGAACGACTGGAGCCAGGACATGTCCGCATTCCAGAACAGCAACCGTCGTCGAATGTGGAGCAATCCGATCCGAGTCCTTCCCGATGATCGGCTGACCCCGTTCCAACGGGCCGTGATCTCCGCCGAGGCCACGAGTCTGGCTACGAACTGGGGCGAAGGCGGCATCGGATTCATCAACTGCGATCTGACGGTGGCGTTGAGCAGACTGCCGATCGGCGAGCGGGTTGGCGTCGAGTCCGACGCCCATCTCGAGGACTCCGGAGTCTCGGCAGGCACCGCCGTCTTATTCGACGAGCACGGCCAGTACGGGATCGGGATGGTCACCGCCATCGACAACAGCCATGCCATGATCGACTTCACCAAGTTCTCCCCGCGCTCCACCCTGACGGCGGACGGCCCACCCGTCGGCGACGACCGCAGCGTGTAGGCCGCTGGTCGAACACCGCCGCGACCCATATCGTTGATGCATGCGTATCGGAGCACATCTTCGGCAGGACGAGAATCCCGTCGCCACCGCTAACGAGCTGGGAATCGACATCTTTCAGATGTTCGTCACCGACCCCCAGAAATGGAACAAGCCGCAGCCGCACCCGCACGCCGCGGAGATACGGGAGTCGCCCATCGACGTGGTCGTGCATTCGAGCTACCAGATCAACGTCGCAAGCTTGAACAACCGACTCCGGATGCCGTCCCGCAAGGCCGTCGAGCAGCAGGCCGCCGCGGCCAAGGACCTCGGAGCCATCGGCCTCGTTGTTCATGGGGGACATCTGCGCGACGGTGAGGACGCTGCCGAGGGGTTCGCGAACTGGCGCAAGCTGTTCGAGCGACAAGCCGACAAGGGCGGCTTCGGCGTCCCCATCCTGATCGAGAACACGGCGGGCGGCTCGCACGCCATGGCCCGCACATTGGAGTCGATCGAGCGACTGTGGGACGCCGTCGGCGACTACACCGAAGCGGGCTTCTGTCTGGACACCTGCCACGCGTGGGCCGGCGGCGAGGACCTCGTCGGACTCGTCGAGCGGATCAAGGCCATCACCGGCCGCATCGATCTGATCCACCTCAACAACTCGCGGGACGAGTTCGACTCCGGGCGCGACCGGCACGCGAACATCGAGTCGGGGCACATCGCGCCGGAGGTCCTCGCCGAGTTAATGAAGACGGCGGACGCGCCCGGCGTCTTGGAGACCCCGTCGGACGGCGTGGCCGACGACCTCGCCTACCTGCGCAGCCAGTGATCGGCGAACCCCGCGACACACGCTTGCATTTGTTAGCAGAACCACATGCCTGCACAGTTGCCTCGACAAGGACCGAGCGATAACGTGTCAACCGTTACCGGCAAGTAACATAGCCGGACAGCCTCCCAAATTACCGGTTAGGAACGTTTTCATGGGCCATTACAAGTCCAACCTCCGCGATCTGCAGTTCAACCTCTTCGAGATGTACGAACTCGACAAGGTGCTCGAGTCCGGACAGTTCGGCGATCTCGATCATGAAACCGCCGTCGACATGCTCCGTGAGGTCAAAAACCTGGCCGAGGGCGTCATCGCCGACTCGTTCACCGACGCGGACCGCAACCCGCCGGTGTTCGACCCGAACGAGCACAGCGTCACCATGCCGGAGAGCTTCGCGAAGTCGTACCACGCGTTCATCGAGGCCGGCTGGGACAAGGTCGGCGTGGACGAGGAACTCGGCGGCCTGCCCGCCCCCCGCTCGCTGTACTGGGCGCTCGGCGAGATGATTCTGGGAGCCAACCCGCCGATCTTCATGTATGGCGCAGGCTCTGGCTTCTCGAACATCCTCTACGACAACGGCACCGACGAGCAGAAGAAGTGGGCTGCCATCTGCTCCGAGCGCGGCTGGGGCGCCACGATGGTCTTGACCGAGCCCGATGCCGGTTCGGACGTCGGTGCGGGTACTACCAAGGCGACTCGTCAGGAAGACGGTTCCTGGCACATCGAGGGCGTGAAGCGCTTCATCACCTCCGCCGACCAGGACATGACCGAGAACATCTTCCACCTCGTGCTGGCGCGCCCCGAGGGCGCCGGACCGGGCACCAAGGGCCTGTCGCTCTTCTTCGTTCCGAAGTTCCACTTCGACGCCGAGACCGGTGAGCTGGGCGACCGCAACGGCGCATTCGTCACCAACGTCGAGCACAAGATGGGCATCAAGGCGTCGGCGACCTGCGAGCTCAGCTTCGGCCTGCACGACGTGCCCGCCAAGGGCTGGCTCGTCGGCGAGGTCCACGCAGGCATCGCCCAGATGTTCGACGTCATCGAGCACGCTCGCATGATGGTCGGCACCAAGGCCATCTCGACGCTGTCGACCGGTTACCTGAACGCCCTCGAGTACGCCAAGGAGCGCGTCCAGGGCGCCGACCTGACTCAGATGACCGACAAGACCGCACCGCGCGTCACCATCACCCACCACCCGGACGTGCGTCGCGCACTGCTGACCCAGAAGGCCTACGCCGAGGGTCTGCGCGCGGTGTACATGTACACCGCCTCGCATCAGGACCCGGCCGCCGCGGAGATCGTGTCGGGCGCCGACGCCGAGCTCGCGCACAAGGTGAACGACCTGCTGCTGCCGATCGTCAAGGGCGTCGGCTCCGAGCGCGCCTATGAGAAGCTCACCGAGTCGCTGCAGACGCTCGGCGGTTCGGGCTTCCTGCAGGACTACCCGATCGAGCAGTACATCCGCGACTCGAAGATCGACTCGCTGTACGAGGGCACCACCGCCATCCAGGCGCAGGACTTCTTCTTCCGCAAGATCATCCGCGACAAGGGCCAGGCTCTGGCACACGTCGCCGGCCAGATCCAGTCGTTCATCGAGGGCGGCGAAGGCTTCGCCGACGAGCGCGCACTGCTCAAGACCGCACTCGACGACGTCCAGGCGATGGCAGCCAAGCTCACCGGCTGGCTGATGGGCGCCCAGGAGGACCCGAAGCAGCTCTACCTCGTCGGCACCGCATCGGTCCGCTTCCTGCTGGCCGTCGGCGACCTCGTGATCGGCTGGTTGCTGCTGCGCCAGGCCGTGATCGCGCAGGCCGCACTGGACAACGGTGCCACCGGCGACGACGTCGCGTTCTACCAGGGCAAGATCGCCACCGGCCGCTTCTTCGCGAAGAACATGCTCCCGCAGCTGACCGCAGTCCGTCACATCGTCGAGAACAACGTCGACAACGAGCTCATGGAGCTCGACGAAGCCGCCTTCTGATCGGTCCTCACCAGCCGATAAGAAGCTGAAGGAGAGCCCCCGCCGCAACCCGGCGGGGGCTCTCTTCGTCTGTGTCGACGCTGTTCGCGCCGACCTACGGTGCGAGCAGCGGATTCGCCGCGGACAGCACCGCGGTGAGCAGTCCGGGGTAGGTGGCCTCGACGTCGGTGTCACGCAGCGAGAACATCGCACCCTGACCCGCAGCATGACGTTCGATGATGCCCGCCTCCCTCAGGATCTTGAAGTGGTGACTGGCCGTCGCCTTACCCACGGTGTCGTAGAGCGCCGTGCACGCGAGGGACTGCCCCGCGTCATGCAGGCGGCGGGCCATCTCCAGGCGCACCGGGTCGGCGAGTGCGTTCAGGACGGTGTGCAGGTCGGCGACCCCCGCGTCGGCTGTGGTCATCGGAATCTCTCCTCGTGCTGTCTTCTCCACCACACTAGTTTGATAGATATCGAACAGTCGGCTAGCGTCAGCAGAGTTCGATCAACATCGAACATACTCGCATTCCAACCGAAGGAGCATCGTGGCCAACGCAGCCGGTATCGAAGACCTACGGTCGCGTACCGACCATCCGCAGCGATGGTCCTTCGCGCTGCTGCTCGCACTGCTCGCCCTCGCACTCGGCGTGTCCGGCCTACCGTCGCCCCTGTACCCGATCTACCAGCAGGAGTGGCATCTCTCACCGCTGTCGATCACCGTCGTGTTCGCCGTGTACGCGATCGGCGCACTCTGCTCCGCGCTCACCGTCGGCCCCATCTCCGACGCCGTCGGGCGAAAGCCGGTCCTCCTCTGCTCGCTCGTGGCGATCCTCGGAGGGCTCGGACTCTTCCTCATCGCCACCTCCGAGTGGGAGTTGATCCTCGCTCGCCTCCTGCACGGCACCGCGATCGGCGCGATCACCGTCGTCGCCGGCGCGGCACTCCTCGACGTCCGACCGAATGGTGGCGCCCGAAATGGCATGTTCAGCGGAATCGCACTGAACATCGGCATCGCCATCACGGTGTTCGGCGCGGCTGCAGCAGCACAATGGGCGGCCGACCCGCTCCGCATCCCGTACGCGATCGTCGCGGCCGTCGTCGTCGTGATGCTCGCCGGCGTCATCATCCTCATCGAACCCCACAACGAGAAGACCGGCAGCCGCGTCCGCATCCAACGCCCCCGCGTGCCGACTGCCATCTCATCCGACTTCTGGTTCTCCGGAATCGGCATCATGAGCGCGTGGTCGGTCCTCGGCGTGTTCCTCAGCCTCTACCCCGCGCTCACCCAACACTCCACGGGACACGAGTCGATCATCTTCGTCGGTGTCGTCGTCGCGGTGATGGCCGCCGCCTCCGCGGCGTTCCAATGGGTCGGCGGGCGGTTCGATCCGCGCTCATCCGCGGTCATCGGACATCTCGGACTCATCGCATCACTCGGATGCGCGGTCTGGGCGCTCAACACCGGCTCGACAGTCTTCGTCATCGCCGACTCGGCAGTACTCGGAGCGACATTCGGCCTCGCGTTCGGCGGATCGCTTCGCCACCTCAACAACGTGACGCCCGCTGATTCACGCGGAGCCGTGATGAGTGCGTACTACCTCCTCGGCTACCTCGCGATGGGTATCCCGACAGTGATCGCGGGCGCCCTCTCGTCGACCTACGGCGCCTCCACGACATTCCCGTGGTTCGCGGGCGCGGTGTCGACCGCGTGCCTCGGCGCGGCAGTTCTCGGCGTCGTCGGCGCCCGCCAGCAGCCCGCAGCACTCGCCGAAGCCCCCGTCGCGATCGATTCAGCTCCCGTCGAACTCGAGGTCCACTAGCAGTTCGGCGGCGATCTTCTCCAGGTCGTCACGGATCGCCCCGGGGTCGGCGGCTGGCGGAACGAGCACGTCGATCGTCGCCTCGAAGAGCATCCCGCCTGCCATCGGCGCCTCGCGGGTGCCCGTGGTCAGCTTCTCGATCGTCACGCCGCTGCGACTCAGCGCGGCGGACAGTTCCTGGATGATGCCTGCGCGGTCGGTGCCGAGCACCTCGACGGTCAGGCCGGCCCATTCGTCGTCGCGCCGCACGTCTCCGCCCGAGTGGACCGCGACCTCCAGCAGACCGTCGAGTCCGGTGACCGCGGCGATCAACCCGTCCGCCCGGTCGGCCGGGACGGCCACCGCGACGATTCCGGCGAACTTTCCCGCCAACTGCGCAAGTTGGCTCCGTTCCCAGTTGCCGCCGTTCGCCGCGACCGCATCAGCCAACGCCGACACAAGACCCGGACGGTCGTCGCCGATCACTGACAGCACCAGATTCCGCATACCGCAAGCGTATCCGGCACAGTCCCCGAACAACATGCGTTCTCAGAGCTTCGACAGCCTCCATGCAGTACGAGGGGACGCCACCGTCCGCAAGCACGAAACCCGAGGGAACGACCGCATGCAGGCGACGGATCGTACGTGCATCAGAATGGCTTCGTCTTCGGCACCGGCGCCGTCGGCATCGCCGCGGCGGGCAGTTTCGCACTGACGCAGGCCGTTGGCAATCGCAAGAGACGTGCCGCCGCACAACGCGCGGCCCAGCCACGGTGGACGCCGATCGATGCAGGAGACTTCTGGGTCAGCACTCACCACCTTCATTTCGCGACACCGTACAAGTACTTCCAGTGGGACTTCGGCTCCATCCACTCCATGACCATGGTGGGGCCCGGCCAAGTTCAGTTCGCAGGCCAATCCGTAAACGGGCCGATCACGTGGATCCTCGAATCCTGTTGGGCCGAACTAGCATTCACGATCTGGGCACGAATCAGGTACGCACAGCACCCACAATTCATCACGGCAGGGTGGATCCCCCCCGGGCTGGCACGAGCGCGCCGCACATGCAGGCTGGCGGCAGTTGTAATGCATACAAACGGCCGCCGCTGTCGAGACAGCGGCGGCCGTTCTACGTGTTCGGTTGGTTCCGACCTACTTCGGTGGCATCCGGATGCCGCCGTCGACGCGGATCACTTCGGCGTTCATGTAGGAGTTGGTGATGAGCTCCTCCACCATCGAGGCCAGCTCGTCCGGCACGCCCAGACGCTTCGGGAACAGCACGCTCTCGCCAAGTTTCGCCTTGAACGCCTCGGCGTCCGGTCCCTCACCGTAGATCGGGGTGTTGATCAGGCCCGGGGCGATGCAATTGACGCGGATGCCGACTGCCGACAGGTCGCGCGCAACCGGCAGAGTCATACCGACGACGCCGCCCTTGGACGACGAGTACGCGGCCTGCCCGATCTGGCCGTCGAACGCCGCAACGCTGGCGAGGTTGACGATCGCACCGCGCTCACCGTTCTCATTCGGCTCGTTGCGGCTCATCGCGGTCGCCGCCAGTCGGACCGAGTCGAAGGTGCCGACCAAGTTGATCGCGATGACCTTCTTGTACAGGTCGAGGTTGTGGGCCGAGGCGAACTCGCCGTCGCGGCCGACGGTGCGCTGTGCCCAACCGATACCCGCCGAGTTGACGACGGCCTTCAGCGGGCCGAGCTCGGTGGCCTTGGTGACCGCTGCTTCGATCTGCTCGGTGTCGGTGACGTCGACGGAGACGAAGACGCCATCGATCTCCTTGGCGAGGGCCTCGCCGTCTTCGGCCTTGAGGTCCGCGATGACGACTTTGGCGCCCTGCGCGGCGAGACGACGGGCCGACGCCGCGCCGATGCCGGACGCGCCACCGGTGACGATTGCACTTGATCCATCCAGTTCCATGTTCGGAGCTTAACTAATCGGTGACAGGAGACACAGGGAGGGTGCGCGATCTCCACGTGTCCGGGGCAGCGGAACGGCAGCGGCTCAGCGGCAGCGGACGATGGGCTCCGGGGCGTACTTCACCGTGCGGGTGTGCCGCGAGATCTCCCTACCCGACTTGTGATCGCTGATGATCCGGGTGTTCGACGCGGTGAATCCGCCGATGCCGCTGCTCGGTACGCAGTCCTCCCCGGCTGGCACATTCACGACTTCCGGAGAGGTCGCGGCGACCCGCGGACCGGTCACCGACTCGACGTCGAGCGTCTTGGTGCTCCACATACGCACGGTGATGCTCGACGGGGACCACTGCGTCTCGATGTAGATTCCGTGCGGCGTGTTGTTTGTGAACTGCAGGTCGATCAGCCCTTCGAAGACCGTCGCCTCGCGTGCCTCGGGATACCGCGATATGTAGTAGGCGTGCTCGGTGTGACCGGCGTCCTCGAGACCCGCGAAGTACGCGGCGTTGTACAGCGTGGTCGCGAACTGGGAGATGCCACCGCCGACGGCCTTCGACGGCCGCCCGTGGTCGATGATTCCCGATTCGACATACCCCTGCGCGGTACCGCGTGTTCCCGTGTATCCGTTGAGCGAGAAGGTCTTCCCCGGCCGTACGACGGCGCCGTCGACCTCGTCGGCGACGAGCCGGATGTTCTCGCCGGACGGCCCGGTGAAGTCACCGGTGGTGAATTCCGAGACCACCTCGGTGACGCCGAGTTTGCGGGCCGCAGCGGTGTCGAGCGACGGCTTACGGATCCGATACGGCAACGTGTCCGAACGGTCGTCGTCGGAGAGGGCCGCCGTGGCGATCGTTGACGCCGTCTTGCGCCAGTCGACACGGGCTCCGTCGCTCGACGGTACGACGCGGGGCGATCCGCCCGACATCCGGAACGTCGCGTCGATCGGCTCGGACTCGGTAGGCGCAGTGCGGTCGCCGAGTACCTTCTTGGCCTCCGCCCTGTCGACGCGAGGCTTCAATCCGCCACGACCATCGGCCACGAACGTGACGAGTTCGCCGAGATCTCGCCGATCCACCGAGATCGTCTGACCACGTCCGTCCAACCGGACCGGTGACGACGTGACCGTCCGAGCCTGATCGGCGACGACGGCGTCGACGGTCTGAGCCGACACCGTCGGCGAGAACGGCTCCATCTTCAGATCTATCGGTCCGCCGGCGAGCCATTCGTCTTCGACGGCATGCAACGCCGAGTCCCGATCGATCCGCATGCCCTTGGCCGGGTACTCCGCGACCGGCGTGATGCCGTCGAAGTGCACGCCCCCTTCGACGGCCGCCTTTTCCAGTACCGGTTTCTGCTTGTCGAGGGCAGCGTCGAACGCGGCCCGGTCGATGCGGACCACGGGATGGACGTCGCGGTGACTGCCGAACAACGCGGACGCTCTGGCGAGCGGGTTGCGAGGCTGTGTCTTCAATACGTCGAGCGTCGCGTCGACATCGAATCTGGCGCCCAACGTCTGCGGATCGATCGTCGCAGTCCCCGACGATGTCCGGACCGTGATCGGTCCGTGTGCGACGACGTCGAGACGGCTCAGGATCTCCCGCGCCTCGGTGTCGGATTTGTTGCCGAGATCGAACTCGGCGATGTGCACACCCCGAGCGGTCTTACCGTGCCCGAGCGCGTAGTCGAGGGCGAATCCGAGGCCGACGAGCAGGATCGCGGCGAGGAGTCCTCGCACGACCCACCATCTGGCGCCCGCGCGGCGTTCGCGTCGTCGTGATTTCACAGCAGTTCGATCATATGCGGATAGCAAGACTCCGGCTGAACCGCCGGGTCGGGGGTCTGGCGGTTCAGCCGGAGCTACCAGGTTTATAGCTCTGCGTTCTGTGGACGTTACACATCACGCGAAACTTTCTTATCGATCTGCGTTACACGTCGGGTTCTTCCTGGTCATCGCGGGTTATCGTGCGCAGAACCCGCCACATCGCGTCGATCATCACCCGCCGCTCCTCCTCGTCGAGTCCGGTGAGGAAGCTCTCAGTCAGGCTCGCCAGTCTCGTGCGCGCGGCGTACAGCGCCTCTCGACCATCGTCTGTGACGTGGTGGCCCATCGCCCGCCCACCGAGCCACTCGCGGCGAACCATTCCGCATTCGGCGAGCCTGGTCAGCACCTGACTGACCGCCTGAGGCGTTGAATGCGTGGCTTCGGCCAACTCACATCCCGTGCTGCCCGGCAGTCGGTCGATCGCGGCTAGCACCGGGATCTGAGCCTGCGACAGACCCAACTCGGCCAGGCCGGGCGCAGCCTTGCGGAACAAGGCGAGGTTGAGGTCGCGGGTCATGAGCGCGAACCTCAACGCAGGGTCGTCGGTGTTCGACGAAGACAGTCGGGTCATGTCAGGCTCACCGTCTCCTCGGAGGCGCCACGTCGGCCGACGACGCGCAGAACCGCGCATCCGATGCCCAGGAGACCGAAGACGATCGCGGCGGCGACGGCGGCGAGGCTGAACCCGTGCGCCTGGGCCCCGCTCAATGCATTGTGGAGTCCGAGTTCAGGGAACCGTGCCTGGGCGACGGCTCCGCCGTGCTGGATCCCCTGGGACTCGACGATCTCTTCGACGGCCGCCGACGAGGGGCCGTCGACACCCGCATCGAGCAGCTTGTCGGGCAGCGCGCTCAGTGCCCAGGACGCGGACATGATCGAGAAGACCGCGGGACCGAGCGCTCCGCCCGTCTGCCGGACTGCGTTGATCGCGGCACTGGCCATGCCCGCTTGCTGGAACGGGACGGCATTGACGGCTGCAGCCGTGACAGTGGCCAGCACCCCGCCGATACCGATGCCCGTCAGGAGCAGTCGTAGATCTGCTTGCCAGACGGGCGCGTCAGCATCGATGAACGAGAGGACCGCCATGGCGAGCGCGGTCCATACGCAGGCTGCGGCGAGCACGCTCTGCGCATTGAACCGATGCAGCGTGCGGCCGGCGATGTTCGAACCGAGGACCGATCCGCCGATGATGAAGATGTACCGGTTGGCCACCTCGATCGGACTCAGATCGAGGGCGCTGAAGTACAGGGCCAGACCGAAGTTGACGCCGAGGTACGCGAACATCGCGATGGCGGCGACCAACGCCGACATCGAGAAGTTGATGTTGGAGAACACCCGGAGGTCGAGCAACGGCGCGGTGGACCGCAGCTCGACGACGATGAAACCGCCGATCGCGACGACGGCGACGATGAATGCCGCGATCGACTTCCCGCTCGAGAACCCTTCTGCACCACCGTTGATCACGCCGTAGACAAGAGCAGCGACACCGAGCGCGGTGAGGATCTGCCCGGGAACGTCCAGCGGCGCGCCTGCGCCGCCACGACTCTCCGGAACCAACCTGACGCCGAGAACGAGCACGAGCGCCGCGGCGACGAGGACGGGGCTGAACAGCCAGTACCAGGACAGCAGATCGAGGATCAACGCCGAGACATACGCGGCGACCGCCATCGCCGCCATCATCGCGCCCGACCAGGCCGCGATGAGCACGGCGCGTCGACGGTGATCCGGCTGGGCGACGCTGATGATCGACAACGTCGTCGGGATCAACGCGGCCGCGCCCGCGCCCGCAAGTCCTTGACCGACCCAGATGAAGTAGATGGCGGAGTCCCCGTCGACGAGGCCTGCCGACGTGGCAACGACCCCGCCCACAAAGGCGAGGACGAGTCCCGCGGTGAGGACCCGTCGACGCCCCCACTTCTCCGCCCATGCTCCGAACGCGAGAATGAGGGCGGCCATCGGCAGCACGAGCATCGACACGACCCACTCGAGGTCGGAGGCGCTGGCTTGGGTCGCGCGGGCGATCTCCGACAACCCGACAGTCGCCGCCATGATCGGCAGGTAGCCGACGAAGATCCCCGCGCACGCGACCGCGGCGATCGGTCCGGTTCTCTGCTTCGGATTCTCCTCTGACGGCCCCTCGTCTGACCGCAATGCCGTCTCGTCACTCCGCACACTCATCCCGACATTGAATCAAGCCCTTGATTCACGGCGCTAAGCGAAAACGCCTTCGGGTGAGGAACCTCACCACAGATACAGTTCGCCGGCCCGACCGTGTGGTCGGACCGGCGAACGTGTCTGTGACGCCGAGCGGATCAGCCTTCGACGATGGCAGTGACACCCTGGCCGCCTGCCGCACAGATCGAGACGAGGGCGCGACCGCCGCCGTTCTCCTTGATCTGCTTCGCGGCCTGCGCGATGATGCGGCCGCCGGTAGCGGCGAACGGGTGCCCTGCCGCGAGCGACGAGCCGTTGACGTTCAGCTTGCTGCGGTCGATCGCGCCGAGCGGCCGGTCGAGTCCGAGACGCTCACGGCAGTACTCCTCCGACTCCCACGCAGCGAGCGTGGCGAGCACGACAGACGCGAACGCTTCGTGGATCTCGTAGAAGTCGAAGTCCTGCAGAGTGAGGCCGTTGCGGGCCAGCAGGCGAGGCACAGCGTACGTCGGAGCCATGAGCAAGCCGTCGGGACCGTTCACGTAGTCGACCGCAGCGGTCTCGGTGTCGCGCAAGTAAGCCAGCACCGGGAGCTTATGCTCGGCGGCCCAGTCGTCGCTGGCGAGCAGCACGGTCGATGCGCCGTCTGTGAGCGGAGTCGAGTTTCCCGCGGTCATGGTCGCATCGCCGAGGCCCACACCGAACACCGGCTTGAGCGTGGCGAGCTTCTCCACCTTCGAGTCCGGACGGAGGTTCTCGTCGCGGGTCAGGCCCATGAACGGAGTGACCAGGTCGTCGAAGAAGCCGCGATCGTATGCTGCGCCCATCTTCTGGTGGCTGGCCGCCGCGAGCTCGTCCTGATCCTCGCGCTTGACGCCGAACTCCTTGGCGGTGATCGCGGCGTGCTCGCCCATCGACATTCCGGTGCGGGGCTCACCGTTGCGGGGGATCTCGATGCCGAGCTTGGTCGCAAGACCCAGTGCGGCCTTGATGCGGTCTGCAGTGCTCTTGGCGCGGTTGATCTCGAGCATCTGACGACGCATCTCCTCGGAGACGCCGATCGGGGCATCCGACGTGGTGTCGACGCCGCCGCCGACGGCAACGTCGTAGCGACTCGACGCGATGCCGTCACTGACTGCGGCGATGGCCTGCAGTCCGGTGCCGCACGCCTGCTGGAGGTCGAACGCCGGGGTGTACGGCGAGAGGCCGGAGCCGAGGACCGACTCACGGATCAGATTGAAATCGCGCGAATGCTTGAGGACGGCGCCGCCTGCGACCATGCCGAGCTGTTCGCCCTGCAGGTTGAATCGGCTGACGAGACCCTGGAGCGCCGCGGTGAACATCTCCTGGTTGCTGGCCGTGGCGTACGCCCGGTCCTGCCGAGCGAACGGAATGCGGTTGCCGCCGAGGATGGCGACCGGCCGCAGCTGACGGGTTTCGGGCTTGCGGGGCGTGTACGAGGCCACATGCTCTCCTGTGATCGGACCGACTGTTGTCAACATTCTTACTCCCGAGTAAGTTGTTTGTCGACCTCAGTGATCTGCGTTTAGGGTCACAGCCTCGACTCGTGCAAGCGACGACCCGGCGCACCTATGGTCACTGAAGAAGGCAACGACTCATACAGTCAACGACCCATCAAAGGAGTCCGTCGTGGCAGGAAACACCGACCTCTACTCGTCTTTCGTGAACTCGGGCCCCGGCGGTTTCATCGCCAGCCGCGTCGGCCTTCCGCAGCCGCCGCACCTGCGCCGCTACTCGGCGACGAAGGCCCCGCTCGGCGGACCTGTCCTCCTCGGCGGCTCCGGCCGGCTCGTCGAGCCGATCCGCGAGATCCTCTCGGCAGGCGACGATTACGCTCTGGTCGAGAACAACGCGGGCGGTCGCAGTGCCGACAAGCTCGGCGCCGCGGTGTTCGATGCGACCGGCATCACCAAGCCCGCCGAGTTGGAGGAGCTGTTCGAGTTCTTCACGCCGATCATGCGTTCCACCGGCAACTCCGCACGCTTCGTCGTTCTCGGCACCACGCCCGAGCTGACCAAGAGCCCGGACGAGCACGTCGCGCAGCGTGCGCTCGAAGGCTTCACGCGTTCGCTCGGCAAGGAACTCCGCAACGGCGCAACCGCGCAGCTCGTCTACGTCTCCCCCAAGGCCAAGACCGGCCTGTCGGGTCTCGAGTCGACCCTGCGATTCCTGCTGTCGGGCAAGTCTGCGTACGTCGACGCCCAGGTGATCCGTGTCGGTGACGCCTCGGGTGCCGCAGTCGAGAACTGGGACAAGCCCCTGGCAGGCAAGGTCGCGCTGGTCACCGGTGCAGCTCGCGGCATCGGTGCCACGATCGCCGAGGTGCTCTCGCGCGACGGCGCGCATGTGATCGCCGCCGACATCCCGGCCGCGGGCGAAGCCCTGTCGGAGACGGCGAACAAGGTCGGCGGCACCGCGTTGCCCCTGGACGTGACCGCAGACGACGCGGGCGAGAAGCTCGCCGAGCACGTCCTGGAACGCCACGGCGGCCTCGACATCATCGTCAACAACGCAGGCATCACCCGCGACAAGCTGCTCGCCAATATGGATTCGGGTCGCTGGAACTCGGTGATCGGCGTCAACCTGATCGCTCCGCAGACCCTCGTCAACGAGCTCGTCGAGCGCAAGGCTCTGCGCGAAGGCGGCGCGGTGATCGACGTCTCGTCAATCGCAGGCATCGCGGGCAACCGCGGCCAGACGAACTACGGCACCTCGAAGGCAGGCGTCATCGGACTGGTCGACACCTACGCCCCGATCCTCGCGAAGCAGGGCATCACGATCAACGCGGTCGCGCCCGGCTTCATCGAGACGGCCATGACCGCTGCGATCCCGCTGGCCACCCGTGAGGCCGGCCGTCGCATGAACTCGATGCAGCAGGGCGGCCAGACCGTAGACGTCGCCGAGACAGTCGCCTACTTCGCCAACCCCGCAAGCAACGCGGTGACCGGCAACGTCGTCCGCGTGTGCGGCCAGAGCCTGCTGGGCGCCTGATGTCCACCGTCAGCCTCACCACGGTTCCCGGACCGGCGACGATTTACCCCAAGGCCGTCGGCGCGATGCTTCCGGTCATCGGCAAGCCGGCTCACGTCGCTGCGGACGCCGTCGTTCCGGACACCGTCTACCGACTCGAGGACGTCCGGATCGACAGCGGCGAGCTGCAGCGGTACTGCCGTACAACGGGACTGCCGTTCGGGGCGACGGTCCCGGTCACGTACCTCTTCGTGCTGTCGTTCCCGCTCGCGATGACGGTGATGGTCGACCCGAAGTTCCCGCTGGGGGCGATCGGCTCGGTACACGTCGAGAACACGATCGAGCGGTTCCGCGCGATCGGTGTCGACGAGCCGTTGACCGTTGAGACACACGCCGAGAACCTGCGCGAGCACCGCAAGGGCATCCTCGTCGACATGGTCTCGGAGTTCTTCGTAGGCCGTGAACGCGTCGCCGTCCAGACCAGCACGTTCCTCAAGCAACAGCGAACGAGTCTGTCCGGCGGCGAGCGCGGCCCCGCACCCAAGGACGCCACGCCGCCGCCGCCCGACCGTATCGTCTCGGTGGACCTCGGTCTCATCAGGCAGTACGCGGAGGCTTCCGGTGACCGGAATCCGATCCACATGGCCGATCTGACGGCCAAGGCCTTCGGCTTCTCCCGGGCCATCGCGCACGGCATGTGGTCCGCCGCGACGGCGCTGGCGAACATCGAAGGATCGTTGCCCGGCGCGGTCACGTACTCGGTGCGGTTCGGCAAGCCGATTCTGTTGCCCGCCAAGGTGAACGAATACACCACGGCGGCCGACGGCGGCTACGACGTATCGCTGCTCAATCGCAAGAAGGGCTACCCGCATCTGACGGCGACGGTCCGTCCGCGCGACTGATTCCCTAGCTCGACACACTTCGGCACCTTCTTTCGGCGTAGGCCGAAAGAAGGTGCCGAAGTGTTCTCAGTTCCCGGCGAGGGGTTGCCGCAGGCTCAGGTCTCGTCGTCGAACGATGAGCCGACGCCGACGAGCCCACGCCAGGTGATGCCAAGCAGCAGATCCGTGGCGTCGTCGAGGTCGATGTCGCCGTCGGAGATGCGGTCTGCGACGGCCTCGCCCGCCCCGACGAGCGCGACTGCGGTGAGCTCGAAGTCGATGTCGCGCGTCCCCTCGACGGTGGTGCCGCGACGGATCAGATCGGTGATCATCCGGGTGATCCCGCTCCTGCTCTCGATGACGACGTCCGCGAACGCCGCGGTCCCGATCGACACGCGGTACAGGACGCGCCATGACTGCGCGTTCTCGTACACGAACCGCAGAAACTCGCGGACCAGCGTTCGTGCCTGATCACGTTGCCGCAGTTCGGGATCGAAGCCTGCGCTCATCGCCTCGAGAAAGCGGTCGGACTCCCGCGCAATGCACGCGCTGAACAGCTCGTCCTTGGAGCCGTAGTAGAGGTACAGCATGGGCTTGGAGATCTTCGCCCGCGCGGCGATGGCGTCCATCGAACTGTCGGAGTAGCCGTGTTCGGCGAATACGGCGATCGCCGCATCCAACATCTGCTGCTCGCGGACTGCACGGGGCAGCCGCTTCGTCCCGCTCACCATACCCTCGAACTTACCACCCGGTAAGTTGCGTCAGCAGGTGATCACGCCTTTCGCGCGCAGAATGCGGACGACCGACTGGTCGACACGCTGTCGCGTCAGCTTCTTGTCGGCAACCGCCTTCTCGAGCGAGTCGAGCACGAAACCGACCTTGTCGGTGCTCAGCCACAGGGCGACGTCCGATCCCGCGTTGATCGCCTTTCGGACCGCGATCTCGATCGGGTACTTCTCGCTGATCGACTTCATCCCGGACAGGTCATCGGAGAACACGACGCCGTCGAACGGTGTGCCGCCGTACCGCGTCCCCTTACGGAGCATGCCGATCGCGCGCGGACTGATGCTTGACGGTGTCTCCGGGCCGGTCAGGCCGGGGACGATCAGGTGACCGACCATCACGCCTGCGTCGCCCGGATTCTTCAGCAGCGTCTTATAGGGGACGAGGTCGCTCTCGATGAGCGAGCTGAGCGGCGGCGTCTGCACGTTGCCGGTGTGCGAGTCGCCCGATCCGTGGCCGTGACCCGGGAAGTGCTTGTAGACGGGCATGATCCCGGCGTCCTCGAGGCCCTTCGCGAAGGCGCCAGCGTACTCGGTGACGACGGCCGGATCATTCGAGAAGGATCGATCGCCGATCACCTCGTCGTCGTCTTCGTCGCTGACGTCGGCGCTCGGCGCGAAGTCGACGGTGATGCCGAGCTTGCGCATCTTCTGACCCGCGTCCTTCGCCAGGGAACGGACCTGAGCGGGCGTCTTGGTCTGGGCGAGGACGCGCGCGGACGGCATGTCGATGCCTAGCTTTGAGAGTCGGCTCACCCGGCCGCCCTCCTGATCGACGGTCACCATCAGCGGATACTTCTGCGCCTTCGACAGTGTGCGGACGGACCCGTCGGAGAGCATGCCGAGATCACTCCAGCTACCGACGAACACCCCGCCGATGTGTTCCTCGGACACAACCTGCTTCGCGTCGGCCGATCCGGTGACTCCGACGACGAGGAGCTGAGCGAGCTTGTCACGCAACGACATCGACTTGATCTCGGATGCACCGCACGCCTGCGGCGCCGAAGTACTCGCCGGAGTCGACGTGGTGCTCGACGCGGTGGATGCACTCGTCATCGTCGACGACGGCGCGGCCTCCGGCTCTGAACTGCTGCAGGCGGCCACCGAGAGCAGCCCGGCAGCCGTGACGACGGCGATGAGGCGACGAGAAGCACGCATGCGACCAGTTTCGCACGACGGTCCACCGGTTCTCGGGTGGTACCTTGTGCTTCATGGTTCGCGACCGGTTGATCTACGGGATTGTCGCCGCGGTCGTCGGCGTAGTCGTCGGCGTCGGCGGCGTCTTTCTGGGCGGTGTACTCGCCTCCGAGACGAAGCCCTCGACCGATGTGAACAGCTTCAACGGCCAGGACGGGTTCGTGCAGGGCTCCGTCGAGTACGGTTCCCGCGGCGGTACCGGGTCCGACAACTCCTGACGCCCGGCGTCTCCTGACATCTCGGTGAGCCACGACCGTCTTCTCACGCGACGGGGCATCGGCGTCACAGCGGCGATCCTCACCCTCCTGTCCTTCTGGCAGGCGCCCGGTCGGGTGTCTCCGGACACGAAACTCGACCTCACCGCCGATCCCATCGGGTTCCTCGCGAGGGCCACCCATTTGTGGTCGTCCACGATGCCGATGGGGCAGATCCAGAATCAGGCGTACGGCTACCTGTTCCCGCACGGCGCCTTCTTCGCGCTCGGCGACCTCGCGCACCTCCCGCCGTGGGTGATCCAGCGGCTCTGGTGGGCGATCCTGCTGACCGTGGGGTTCGTCGGCGTCGTCCGCGTCGTCGAGGCCCTGCGAATCGGGTCGTTCGGTTCGCGACTCATCGCGGCGTGCGTGTTCGTCGCGTCGCCGCGCGTGCTCACCACCATCGGCACCATCTCGTCGGAGACGCTCCCGCTGATGCTGGCGCCGTGGGTGCTGTTGCCAGTGATCCGCGCCCTCGACGCGACGTCGGACAAGCCGTGGTGGCGAGAGGCCGCGCGGTCGGCATGCGCGGTCGCGCTGATGGGCGCGGTGAACGCCGTCGCGACGGGCGCCGCAGTGAGCGTCTCGGTCCTGTGGTGGATCGCGGCGACCTCCTCCCGCGAGCGGATTCGTCGTCGCACCGGGCTGCGGTTCGGCCTAGTCTGGATCCCGGCGCTCGCCGCGGCCTGCCTGTGGTGGATCGTCCCGCTTCTCATATCGGCGCGGGTGTCGCCGCCGTTCCTCGACTTCATTGAGTCGGCTCAGGTCACCACCGAGTGGACGTCACTGACCGAGGTGCTGCGTGGGACGTCGTCATGGACGCCGTTCGTGTCCGGCGAGCGCGCGGCAGGCGCCGTCCTCGTGTCCGAGTCGGCCGCGGTGCTCGCAACGGGCGTGCTCGCGGCGGCAGGTCTCGCCGGACTCTCGATGCGCGCCATGCCACACCGTCGACGGTGGTTGGCACTACTGGTGATCGGCCTCGCCTGCATGTGTCTCGGCTACCCGGGCGCGCTCGGATCGCCGATCGCCGAGACCGTGCGGAGCTTCCTCGACGGCAGCGGCGCCGCGCTGCGAAACGTCCACAAATTCGAGCCGCTGGTCCGCCTTCCACTGGTCTTCGGCGTGGCGCACCTCCTCGCCCGAGTGCCGTTCCGCACGCTGGCGGCGGCGCCGTCGAAGGCCAACGACTGGGCTCGTCCGGCGGTCGCGGCGATGGTCGTCGTGACGGCGGCGTTCGGCACCGGCTCGCTGGCGTGGACGGGCGGAATCGCGCCAACGTCCAGTTATGACGCGATCCCCGAGTACTGGCACCATACGGCCGACTGGCTCGACGAACATGCGGGCGACTCCCGCGCTCTCGTCGTCCCCGGCGCTCCATTCGCCGACCAGATCTGGGGGCTGACCCGCGACGAACCCCTCCAAGCGTTGTCCGATGCGCCATGGGCGGTGCGCGACGCGATCCCATTGACACCGCCGGGCGCGATCCGCGCGATGGACTCCGTTCAACGCGCGCTCGTGTCGGGACGCGGGTCGGCGGCACTCGCCGACACGCTGACCGCGCAGGGAGTCGGCTACGTCGTACTGCGCGCCGACCTCGACCCGAAGACGTCGCGGTCGGCGCGACCGATCGTCGTCGCCGACGCGCTGCGCCGTTCCCCCGGAATCGATCGGGTCGCGCAGTTCGGCCCCGAGGTGGCTCCGCCGACCGTCGACGGCGTGGTGGTCGATGACGGTCTGCGTCCGACGATGCCCGCGGTGACCGTGTATCGCGTCGGATCGGGGCGCGGCGTCGGCCCGTTGCTGACCCCGCTCGACGAGACGCCGCGTGTCGACGGCGGCCCGGAGTCGCTCGCCGCGATCAATGAGGCCCGTGCGCGCGCCGGCCGCCCGACGCTCGGAACGGCGCTCCTGACACCGGACGCCCGCCGCAGCGGAGTCGGCGACGGACCGGGCTTGACCGTCACCGACACCCCGGCCGACCGGGAGACCGACTTCGGTCGCGTCGACGACCATTCCTCGGCGATCCGCGCAGCAGGTGATCCGCGGCTGACCAAGAACGCGGTCGCCGACTATCCCGTCGACGGCGCGGCGCCCGTCCGGGGCGAATGGCTGCTCAACAACGAGCCGGGGCAGGTACGGGTCACGTCGTCGGGGTCGGCGTCGGACGCCACCCAGCCGGGCCGGACGGTGCCCGCCGCATCGACGGCGGCGGCGTTCGACGGCGACGCGAACACCGCGTGGGTCAGCCGCGGCCTCGAGTCCGCTGTCGGCCGATGGGTGGCACTCGAGTTCACGCAGCCTCGTCGAGCGCTCGCCCTCACCGTGACGACGGCGAAAGCCCTCGGACCCGACGTGTCGTCGCTGCTGGTGACGACCGATGCGGGCAGCACCGTGGTCACCGATGTGGAACCCGGGGTTCCCACGAGGATCGTCGCGCCCGCAGGTGAGACCAAACGGGTGGAGATCCGCGCGACCCGCACGTCGAACAACACGGCAGGCAACCAGTTCGCGCTCGCCGACGTCTCTCTGTCGGATGCGGACACCGGTCTCGACTACTCGGTCCGACACCGGATCGTGCTTCCCGAACTCGATGCGGCCGATCACGTCGACGCGTGGGTACTGCACAACGAGCTGGGCAGTCGTGCCGAATGCGTGTGGAACGACGATCGTGTCCGGTGCGCCCCGACGCTCGGGATCTCGCCGGAAGCTCCCGGGGCGTTCGGTCGCACGCTGTCGGTTCCCACCGACACCGCGGTGAACCCGAGTCTCGTGTTGCGGCCGAAGCCCGGCGGTGCGCTCAGCGATCTCCTCACCAGGTCGGGGGTCGTCGTCGCGGACGGGGCGTCGAATGTCAGCGACCCGCGAGGCAACGCGTCGGCCGCCGTCGACGGAGACCCGCGCACCGTGTGGACCGCGTCCGAGGCGCCGATGACGACCGACAAGAAGAAGCCGGTGAAGCCCTCGCTCACCCTTCATCTGCCGACCGAGCGCGAGGTATCCGGACTGAGACTGACGCTTCCCGACGACTATCCGGCGCGGCCGACCCGCGTCACCGTGGACCTCGGCGACGGCGAACAGAGTGTCCGAGTCCGCGACGACGGAACGGTGCCGTTGGCGCCTGCGCGGACGGATCGGATCGTGGTGACGGTCGACGAGAGCAACGATCTGATCGACGTCAACGATCTCGGCTTCGCGCGGCAGTCACCCGCGGGCATCGCCGAGATCGCGGTACTGCCGACCGTCCCGACGCCGTCGTCTGATGTCGACCGGCCGATCGCCATCGGGTGCGACACCGACCCGCAGGGTCCGCTCGGTCTCGGATTGTCCGCAGGCGGGCGAGTCCAACGATTACAGATGTCGACGACGGCGCGCGCCTTGCGCAACGGTGACCCGGTCGTCGCCACCGTATGTCCCGGGGAGCCGCTGCGTCTGCCTGCGGGCGAGCAGGAGGTTACGGTCAATCCGGGCGATGCGTTCACCGTCGACTCCCTGGAACTGCGCACACCCGTACCCGATCCGCGCGGCGAGAGTGTTCCCGCACAGACCGGATCGTGGGACACGACCTCACGCGAGGTGTCCGTCGACGCCGCCGACTCGCCGCGGATCCTGTCGGTCCCCGAAAGCACCAACTCCGGCTGGCATGCCCGCATCGACGGCAGCGAACTGGAGCCGATCGTCGTCAACGGTTGGCAGCAGGGCTGGATCGTCCCCGCGGGCGCCGCCGGAACCGTCGCCCTGACTTTCGGCCTGGACGCCCCGTACCGCTGGGCCCTGCTCGTCGGCTTCCTCCTGGTCGCCGCCCTGTTCGCGGTGGCCTTCCTCCCGCGGCCTCACCGCCGGTCGAGCTCTTCCCGCCGGTCGAGCCCATCCCGCCGGTCGAGCGCATCTCGCCGGTCGAGCGCATCCCGCCGGTCGAGCGCATCCCGCCGGTCGAGCGCATCCCGCCGGTCGAGCGCATCTCGCCGGTCGAGCGAAGTCGAGACCCCGCTCAGGAGAACCGAAGTCGAGACCCCGCTCAGGAGAGCCGCGGCCGACACCCCGCTCCGCGTCGCGCTCGCAGCCGCCCTCCCCCTGGCCGCCGCCTACCTGCTGACCGGACCGTGGGGTCTGGCAATAGCAGCGGTCACGGGTGTCGTCGTGGCGTACGCCTCGCCCACGACGCGGGTCACGCTGGTCTTCGGCGCCATGTCGGTCGCTACCATCGCACTGGCGGCGGGTCCGTGGAATTCGGGAACCGCCTATGCCGGATACGGCGTCGTGCCTCAGTCGGCGGCACTGGTCGCGGTGTCCGCGGCCCTGTTCGCGGTAGCGGCACCCCGTTGCTCCCGCCGGGTGAGAGCTCGCCGACACGGTTCTTCGACGAAGGTGTAGCTGGCGGCCGAGACCGGCACGGTGACGGCGACGGTCAGTAGCCAAACACTGACGAAGTGTCCGTCGAACGTGGGGATCCCGAACAGGCCGAACACCACGGTGAGCACGGCGACGTGCCAAATGAAGATGCCGTACGACCACCGTCCGAGGGCGGCCATGACGGGCGAGTCGAGGAATCGGAACGGGTCGTCGCGCAGGACGAGCGGCGCGAGAATCGCGTACGCACCGAGGCCACCGAGCACCATCTTCGCGGCGTACTGCGGATCGTTCATGGGCGCGAGACCGACCGGGCCGGCGAGCGGCGTTGACGCGAGACCGTAGGCGATCACCAGGACTGCGATCATCAGCGGCCGGTTGGTCGAGACGCGGACGATCGGCGACCCCGTCGCGATCTCGTCCGCGCGGACCGCGGCCACCACCTCGGCGAGGACGAGGCCGGCAGCGAACCACGGCAGATGCCCGAAGACCCAGTTCTTGCCTTCGACGCCATCTGCGAGCGGTAGCAGGTTCGCCAGCCACGCCCAGCCGAGGCTGAGCACGCTCACACCGACGATCAACGGGATCCGGCGGCGCGCACGCCGCCCACGCAGCGCGATCAGTCCGTATCCGATGAGCGGAAGCAGCAGGTAGAACGCGACTTCGACGGACAGGCTCCACATCTGGGTGAGCCCGGGCGCCAGCGTGAGCGGGACGAACACCTGGGTGAGCGTCAGGTTGGCGATCCACACGGTCGGTGACGCGTCACGCGCTTGCGGCAGCATCAGCAGGACCGCGGTCACGACGATGGCGTACGCGGGCCAGATCCGTACGAATCGGTGGCGGAGATATCGACGCACGTTCGGCAGGTCGTTCTGGCCCCGAGCCGCGCTCGCGTACGGCCGCCACAGCAGGAACCCGCTCAACGCGAAGAACAGCGCGACGGCGAGGTCCAGCCTCCCAAGGACGGGGCCGATCACCGGCCAGTGCAGTGATCGGGTCTGGAAGGCGACGTGAGTGGTGAGGACGCCGAGGGCGGCGACGGCTCGCATTCCCTCGAGCTGCGGATAGAAGCGCCTGGTCGGCGCGCTCGCAGCTGTCATGTCCGGTCTTTCATAGTCGGGTACACACTAACCGGCCCGCTCAGCACCGTGCCTTACAGTCGACGTCATGACCGAGACCCCGGCACCACGTCTGCGTGCGCGAGATCTGCTGGCACCGGTGGCGTTCTTCCTCAGTGCATTGTTGATCGCCGCCGCGATCGCGGTGGGGCCGGTCGTCGGCGAGTCGTTGAAGAAGGTGCCACTCGACGTGGACCTGACGTGGGTCGCCGACAGCTCAGACGGCTCACGCGTGTTGAATCGCTGCTCCATCGACGAGCCGCGCGCTCAGGTACTCGACGCGCAGGTCCAACAGCGACGACGAATCGTCGCGGTCCACCCGGCCGACTCAGACGTCCTCACATTGCAGGCGGGCACGTCGCTCGGCGTCAGCGAGTACGACGTCGACGGGAAGTCGGTGGACGCCGACGACGTGTGCGACGAGCAGACGCTGTCGGCGACGATCGACCGGGTGACGATCGACCGCCGCACCGCGCTCCCCGCCGGGCAACCGTCAGAAGTCCAGTACGACGACGAGAAGGGAGCCGTGCAACTCCCCGACCGGACCGGGTTCACATATCTGCTGCCCTTCGAATTCTCCGGTTCGGACCTGCAGTATTTCGACGTCGTGAGCCGCTCCTCGGTGCCCTTGGTGCGCAAGGGCACCGAGACCGTCGCGGGACGAGAGACGTCGCATTTCACCGCGTCGATCGCCGACACTGACCTGTCGCGGTCCGACACTCGCGCGGTGATCACCCGGCAGGCGTCGTGGTTCGGTTCGTTCCCCGGTGTCCGCCCCGACGAGTCGCTGACGGCGACGCTGCACCATCGGGCCGAACGCGATCTGTTCGTCGACGAGACGACCGGCGTCGTCATCGACGAGCGGGTCCGACTCCTCGAGGAGTACCGCTTCACGCCGGCGATCGCCTCGCGGTCGCCGGAACTCGCCGACTTCGCGCTGACCAACGTCGACACCACTCTGCACGGCGACCGGGAGAGTCTTCACGACGCCGCCGACGCCGCATCGTCCCGCGACTGGCCCGTCCTGCTGACCACGCTGGTTCTGCCGATCGCGTTCGGCGTGCTCGGGCTCGCGGCGCTGGCGTTCGGCGTCGTCGTCACGGTGCGGGATCGGCGCCGTGCGTAGGCGCGGGCACGACTGACCGAGCTGATCGCACCCACGCCCACGTCCCCACCACGGCGGATGCGGCCGCACCCGCTGCGACCGTCGCGAGCGTGACCACCGAGTCGGCGACAGTCACGATCAACACCACCTCGACAACGAGCACCGCGAAGGCCGGGACCGCGCCGCGGGCCCGGTTGCGAGCGATCGCAGCGAGCAGCATCAACTGCAGCACAGCGAGCAGTGCCCCGGTCAGCGCGAACAGCCACATCCACGCGGCGACGGGGCGGTAGTCCTGCGAGATCACCACCGGCACCAGCGGCCCGCAGACGGCGGCGAGTACAGTCACCGTGCACCCGATTGCGGCGAGCACCCCCACAGCCCGCCGCAATGCGTCGGCGGACCGGACGGGATCGGCCAACCGCGGATAGACCACCACGCCGATCGCCTGCGGCAGCCAGAATGCCGCCTTGGTCGCGACTGCGCCCAAGGCGTACACACCGGCGTCGCCCGCGGCCAGGACCGACCGCGACAGCAGGAGGTCGACCGACACCGCGACGATCATCACGAACTGGACGCTCGACGCCGACAACACATCGGTCATCGACGCCCCGGACCTGGCGGGCGTCTCGAGTGCCGAACGAGTGTCATCGATCGATCGCGCACCACCGGCCGCAATGCCTGCGACGACGACCGCGGCGACCGCGGTGCCGACCGTTCCCGCGGCCAGCGCGCCGGTCGGGCCCGCGCCCCCGGCGAGTGCGACGACGATCGGAACCGATTTTGCGACGCCGACCCCGGCGAGCACACCGCCGAGGAGGCCGAAGCGGCCAGCGCCCTGGAGAAATCCCTGTCCACCCGCGACGACGGCCAACGGCGCTGCACCGGCCAATGCGGCAAGGGTCGTCGACCACGACGTGTGCGCGATCTGCATCATCACGCCGACGCCGATGGCCGAGCCGATCGCGACGAGCACGCCGACCACTCCGGTCAGTCGCCACAGGCGATGCCGCGAGGCCCCGGTCACCACTTCGCGGGCGACCACGGCTTGCAGTGCGAGGGCAGGCACCGAGAGCACGAGCATCGCCGCGTTGAGAACGGAGAACTCACCGAACCCGTCCGGCCCGAGCACACGACTGGCCGGCACCTGTACGACGTAGGCGAGCAGATTCGCCAGCAGCGTTCCGACGGTGACCGCGCCGAGGGCGCGCACGGCGCCACCCGGCCGCTGCGCACGCGCGGTGATCGTCATGAAACCAGTGTGCCCGTACCGGCGGGTAGACTTGCGCGGCGGCATCCGCCGGACCACCCGTAGAGCACGACACCAGGCAGAGAGTCGATGTACGACACCGAATTCACCGCGCCCGATCCCACCGACATCGGATCCCGGATCGACCCGGTACTCGCACGTAGCTGGCTGCTCGTCAACGGCGCCCAACCTGATCGTTTCGAAGCGGCGTCGCACTCGCGCGCCGATATCGTGGTCCTCGACATCGAGGACGCTGTCGCTCCGAAGGACAAGGACACCGCCCGCGACAACGTGCTGCGCTGGCTGGGCGACGGACATGCCGACTGGGTGCGCATCAACGGTTTCGGCACCCCGTGGTGGTCGGCAGATCTCGCGGCTCTCGCGTCGACGTCCGTCGGCGGCGTCATGCTCGCGATGGTCGAATCCGTTGACCACGTGACCGAGACGGCACGACGGCTGCCGAACATCCCGGTCGTCGCGCTCGTGGAGACGGCCCGCGGTCTGGAACGCATCACCGAGATCGCATCGGCCAAGGGGACGTTCCGCCTCGCGTTCGGCATCGGCGACTTTCGCCGCGACACCGGATTCGGCGACAACCCGACGACTCTCGCGTACGCCCGATCACGGTTCACCATCGCAGCGAAGGCTGCGGGCCTGCCGTCGGCCATCGACGGACCGACCGTCGGATCGAGCCCGCTCAAGCTCAACGAGGCGACGGCCGTCAGCTCCGAGTTCGGCATGAGCGGTAAGATCTGCCTCACCCCCGACCAGTGCGCGGCGGTCAACGACGGCTTGTCACCCTCGTTGGACGACATCAGCTGGGCACGCGAGTTCTTCTCCGAGTTCGAGGACGACGGCGGCGAGATCCGCAACGGCTCGGATCTGCCGCGCATCGCGCGGGCGACGAAGATCCTCGACCTGGCCCGCTCGTACAACATCGTGTCGAAAGACTATGGCGTGTCCGATCAGTCGCACGCGTCGACCGACACCTTCCACTACTGATCCGATGCTCTACCTGGTCAGTGCCCTCCTCACGGCGCTGATCTGTGGACCGCTCTTCCCCGGCTACCTCGTGTACCGCGACGCGGTATCGGTTCCGCAGTTCTCGCTGTCGGCGGCTGCATTCGGGATCGACGGCTCGGCGCCGCGCGCCGTCCCGCAGGACGCGGTCCTCGGGTTGGTGTCGCGAGCCGTCGACGGCGGCTGGGTCGTCGCGCTCCTGACGACGGCTGCGGTGTTCGGCGCGGGCGTCGGATTCGGTCTGCTCGCGCGGCGACTCGTGCCGCAGGCAGGCACCGCGGGCGCGGTCGTCGCCGCGGTCGTCGGGATCTGGAATCCGTTCGTCGCCGAGCGACTCCTGCAGGGGCAACCGAGCCTGCTGATCGGCTACGCGACGCTCGGTCCCATCGTGGCGACAGTCCTAAGTCTCGCTCGCGAGCGTTCGGTGCGGCTCATCCTGATCCTCGTCGGCCTGTTCGGGGTCGCGGGCTTCACGCCGACCGGTTCGATTCTGGCGTTGACGATCGCGGCCGTGACTGCGATCGCGGCGCGGCCCGGCCTGCGCACGACGCTGCTGTGCCTTGTCGGCTGGGTGGCGACGGCGACTCCCTGGCTCGTGGCCTCAGCGGTCTCCGACAACGCCGGTTCATCGAGCGGTGCAAGCGCGTTCGCCCTGCGCGCCGAACCAGGGCTCGGGCCGTTCGGCACTGCGCTCGGTCTGGGCGGGATCTGGAACGCCGACGCCGTACCCGGCAGCCGATCCTCCTGGTGGGCTGCGGTCGCCACGATCGTCTTCCTGGCCGTGGTCGCGGCCGGAGCGTTCGCTTTGCTGCGGGAACGCCGCGAGTCGACGGGCCCCGTCCTCGCTCTCGGCCTACTCGCCGTGACCGTCGTCATCCTCACGGCGGTCGCGTCGACGGGCCCCGGAGTGAGCGTGATGGACGGACTGCTCGCCCACGTTCCGGGCGCCGGACTGCTGCGTGATGGGCAGAAGTATCTGGCGTTGGCGGCCCCGTTCGCGGCGCTCGCAGGCGCGGCTGCTGTCGGCGCGCTCCGTCGGTTGGTCCCCGGGGGTTTCGCCGCAGCCGCAGTCGGACTCCTGATCGTCGCACCGTTGCCCGACCTCGTCTGGGGTGTCGGTGGCCAGGTCCGATCGGTCGAGATCCCGTCCGACTACACGCAGGTCGCCGACGCGATCGGCGACGGCGGCGGAACGTCGGTCGCGCTCTGGCCGAGTAGCACCGTTCGGAATCTGTCGTGGACGCACGGGCCGTCGTTGTCGGTGCTCCCTCGGATGATCGACGCTCCCGTCGTCGTCGACGGGACGCTGATCGTCGACGGCGAATCGCTCGACACTCCGAGCGGTCGGACCGCCGAGATCGCCTCGACGCTGGGTGCCGGCGGCGATCCGGCCCGTCTCGCCGAACTCGGCGTCGGCTGGGTGGTCGTAGAGGAGTCGAGCGTGCCGCCCCCGCTCGCGGCAGGCGCCGATCGGGTCGACGCGACCGACCACCTCCGCCTGTTCGCTATCGCGGGCGCCGCACCCGCCCCGTCACCGGGCACCTCGACCTGGATCGCCGCGATCACTGCCCTCGCTCTGTGGTTCTGCGCCGTGATCGCCGGGGCCGTCGCCGCCATCGGCCGCCGCTCCCAACCCGCTTAACCCTCTCGTAGATGTCACCTGGTGACACCAACGAGAGGGTTAGAGGTCACGAAACAGGTCTGCGAAGCCGTCTGCGGTCGACGCCCAGGAGTAGTCGCCGGACCGCTTCTGAGCGGCGTCACCGAGCCGGGTGAGTCTGTCGGGGTTCGCGACGAGCGCCGCAACGGCCTCGGTGAAGTGGTCGAGGTCGTCGACGAGCAGTCCGGTCACGCCGTCGACGATCGAATCGGTCAGGCCCGCCGAACTCCGGTAGCCGATGGTCGGTACGCCGTGCTGCGCGGCTTCGACGACGGCCAGCCCCCACCCCTCCTTCCGGGACGGCATCAGGTGGAGGTCGGCGCGAGCGAGTAACTCGTGCTTGCGCTCCTCGTCGACGTGACCGTGAAACCTCACCCGGTCAGTGATCCCCAGATCGGTTGCGGCTGTGCGTAGTTCGTCGTTCCACCAGCCGCCGCCCACGACGTCCAGGTGCACGTCGACACCCCGCGAGGCGAGAGCCGCGACGACCTGCAACGCGTGCTCGACCTGCTTGTGCGGAACCAGGCGGGACACGGCGATCAACCGGACCCCGGTATGGCGGCGTTGCCCGCCAACGCCCTCGGGTACCGGGTCGACGCCGTTGCGGATCACGGTGATCCGACTGCGGTCGACGCCGAGTTCGACGAGTTCGGTGGCCGACGGCTCAGACACTGTGACATAGCTGCTCGAGCGATGAAGGCGCGGTGACACCTCGGACTCGACGAACCAGCCGATGCGCGCCAGCACCGGACCGGCAACCGGCCACTGCTCGCGATGGCAGTGATGGACCAGCAGGACCGTTGGAGCGTCGACCAGCAGACGTGCGAAGAACGGGACCCCGTTCTGGGTGTCGACGACGATGTCCGGTCGATAGCCTGCGAGCCTGCCCCGACCGAACCGCGCGGCCACGAGCGTCGCGGCGGCCCGGAGGTAGACGGTGAGCCGTCCCCCGCCTCGGAGCACACGCATTCCCGCGGACGTCTGACGGCGCGGAGCCCCCGGATACGCCGCGGTGAGAAGCGTGACCCGAGACCCTCGCCGCGCGAGCTCGGCGCCTACGCGTTCGAGGTAGCGTTCGCTGCCGCCGCCTTGCGGGTGCCCGGTGTCGCGCCAGCACAAGAGCAGCACGTCGGTCGGCGGGGTCACCCGATCCAGGGTATGCGACGCTAGGGCGATGCCCCCGTCGAGATCGATGCGGTCGAGGTTCGCGCGCCGGGCCACCGTCGCCCGTTCAGTTCGCCTATTCCGCGAATTCCGTCACGAGCAGACCGATCCCGACCGCTTCTACAGCGCTCTGGCCGACGACACCGCGACCATGATCGGCGATCTGTACCCTGGTGCGATCGCCGGTTCCACAGTCCTCGACGTCGGGGGCGGACCGGGGTTCTTCGCGGACGCGTTCACCGCCCGCGGCGCCGACTACCTGTCGGTGGAACCCGACGCGGGCGAGATGCACGCGGCGGGCCTCGATCACCGGACAGCGGTCCGTGCGCAAGGGCAGCACCTGCCCTTCCGGACGGCGAGTGTCGACGTCTGCTACTCGTCGAACGTCGCCGAGCACACCGATCGGCCGTGGGAGATGGCCGACGAGATGGTGCGCGTGACCAGGCCCGGCGGAATGATCGTCCTCAGCTACACCCTGTGGTGGGGTCCGTTCGGCGGCCACGAGATGGGGTTGACCCACTACCTGGGCGGCCACCGCGCGGCACGCATGTACCAACGACGGCACGGGCATCCGCCGAAGAACCTGTTCGGCGAGTCACTGTTCCCGATCACCGCAGCGGCCGGTCTGCGCTGGGCACGAGCGGCGTCCGACGCGACGCTGTGCCTGGCCTTCCCCCGATACCTGCCTCGCTGGGCCTGGCCGGTGGTGAGGGTTCCCGGGGTGCGGGAAGTCGGCGCGACCAATCTCGTACTCGTGCTGGTCAAGCGGTAACGGTGACACCGCAGCCAGTGGCGGTCGGCCCAGGGGGCCAGCTCAGTGCGGCAGGTTCGCCTTGCACGAGAACGGACCGCCGCCTGAGGTCGACGATGCCAACAGTTCTTCGCCCTGCATGATCGTGCAGGTGATCCGGCCGCGGACGACGATGCCGGACAGTTCCGCGTGCCTGCCGGTGAGGGTGGTCTTCTGCTGCCACGGGGTTCCGGTGATGACGACCACCTGCTTCTTGCTGCCCGATCGGTAGGCGACGCCGACGACTTCTCCGTCGCCGGTGAGCTGGTAGATCACGCTGCCCGGCGCACCGGTAGGTCGGGTGTGCGTCGGCTCGGAAGTGGTGGTCGATCTCGGTGTCGACGTCGAGGTCGGCGTCGACGTGCTGGTGGACGGCGGCCCGACGACGACCGTCGTCGGCGCGGCCGCATCGGGCGAGGACGTCTTGTCCCTGACGATAAGCACCGCGACGACGACCACGGCGGCCAGCGCGAGCAACGCGACGACCGAGAGCACAACGGTCCGCGTGGTGTTCGGTCGAGGCGTCACGATTCTACGATCGCCTCCAGCGGCCGAGTCCGGGCAGCGGTGATCGCAGGCCACAACGACGCGACCACGCCGACCACCGCGGCTCCGACGAGCGTCCCCCCGATCAGCCCCCACGGGATGACGACGCCGTCGAGCCCCCAATACGCGAGAGTCCGGACGAGCGGAATCGCGATCGCCAATCCGAGGACCACGCCGAGCAACGCGCCGAACACGGCGATGTACGTCGACTCGAGATAGATGGAGCGGCGGACCTGGGACCTGGCCATACCGACGGCGCGGAGCATGCCGATCTCCTTCTTGCGCTCCACAACCGACAAGGCCAGGGTGTTGACGATGCCGAGGACGGCGATAGCCAACGACAGCGCGAGGAGCGCGTACAGCGTCACCAGCATCTGGTCGACGGTGGACGACACCGAACTCTTGAACTCTTCGCGGTCCTGAACCTGAACGACCAGGTACTGCTTCGTCGCATCCACGATCTGGGTGCGCAACTCGTCGACGTCGACGCCTGCCTTGCCCTTGATCCAGATGGGTGCGGCCTGCCGCATCGACTCGACCGGCACCAGCTTCCGGTAGGCTTCGGCGCCGACGATTCGCGGACCGATGACTTCGCTGTCCTCGTACACGCCGGTGATCGTGACGGGAACGGCGTCGCCGGTAGGCGCGGTCAAGGTGATCGGGTCGCCGATCTTCCACCCCTCGTCGCGTGCGGTCGACTCGTCGATCGCGAGGCCGTCGCCCGGGACGTCGATGCTGCCCTGGACGGTGTCGACGACGGCAACCTCGTTGAGCGATCCGCCCAATGCCGCCGTCATCCAGATCGGTTTGTCGTCGACCTTTGCGGTCGCGACGGCCTGACTGATGACGACTCCGGCGTCGGGGACCTTGGCACGAACGGTGTCGGCGACGCCGATCGGCAGCGGCCCATTGTTGGTGGACGACATGATGAAGTCGGCGGTCACACCCTTGTCGACCGCGCTGTTCACCGTCCCCTTGAATGAGGTGCCGATGGTGCCGATGACGACGACGAGCATCAGTCCGAGGGTCAACGCGAACGCCGTGGCCGCCGAGCGGCGCGGATTCCGGACTGCGTTGGTGTGAGCGAGCTTGCCGACGGTCCCGAACGGCTTGGCGAAGAGCGCGCCCACAGCGCCGACGACCGGCTGCGACAGAGCCGGTGCCCCCAGGACGACGGCGATCACCGCGAGTAGCGCACCGAGCCCCACGATCAACGCCCGGCCGGTACCCTCGCCGAGGCCTCCGATAACCAGGGCGAGGATGCCGAGCACCCCGAGGATCGCGCCGACGAGCGTCCGCTTGCGCAGTGAACCCGCTCCTGGTTCCACCGTGCTCGACCGCATGGCTTCGACCGGCGGGATGCGCGACGCGCGACGCGCCGGTATCCACGCGCTGAGCATGGTGACGACGATGCCGACCAACAGTGCGGCGATGACTGCGGTCGCACCGATCTGAATGCCGTTGGACGGCAAGCCCTGCGACTCGGTGAATGCGAGCAGCAGCGCCGCAACGCCGATGCCGAGCCCGAGCCCGACGAGCCCGCCGATCACGCCGACGATGGACGCCTCCAACAACACCGACCGCGACACGTCCTTCCGGCTCGCGCCGATCGCACGGAGGAGCGCCAACTCCTTGTTCCGTTGGGCGACGATCATCGAGAAAGTGTTGTAGATGATGAACGTTCCGACGAGCAGCCCGATCGCGGCGAAAGCGAGGAACACCGCCTGAATGATCGTGAGGAACTGGTCGACCTGGGCCTTCTGGTCTTCACGCACTTGGTCGCCCGTGCGGACCTGGTACAGGTCGTCGACTGTCTTCGCGTCGCCGAGCGCACCGTGGACGGCGTCTCGCAACTGGGTGTCGGAGACACCGGGCTTGGCGGTCATGTCGACGACGGAGACGTACTCGCCGTCGGAGAAGTACCCGTTCGCAGTGTCCTCGTCGAAGGCGATGCCGACGAAGCCGCCGGTGGACGTCGGCATGTCGGACAGCCCGACGACCGTGACTTGCAGGGGATCTGAGATACCGGTTCCCAGCACAACCGTCGTCTTCGATCCGACGTGCAGACCGGCCTTGTCGGCCGCGTCCTTGTTGATCAAGATCTCGCCGTCTTTCGTCGGCGCACGACCGTCGACGATCGTATTGGCCGAATCGCCGATGCCTCGATCCGGCGGCAGGTACGCCGACCCGACGCTCGGCGCCCCACCGGTCTGGATCGCGTTGCCCGACGAGTCGGCAACGGTGACGGGGCCGCTGACGTTCTCGACGAGTCGGTCGATGCCCAGGTGGTCCTTCTGCTTGCGAAGTTGATCGACGACGTCGACGGGAACACCCGGCGACTGCGAATCGGCGGCCGTCACCTCGACGGCGACGCCGCGCGCAGCGTTGTCGAAGATCGAGTTGAACGCCGACGAGACCGTTGACGTGAAGATGAGCGCCGCTGCGACGAAACTCGTGCCGAGCACCACGGAAAAGACCGTGAGGACGAGTCGAAGCTTGTGCGAGGAGAGACTGCGGATCGAGACCTTCCGCATCACCGAGGACGCCATGATCACTGCTGCCCGGTAGTCGCAGAGCCGGGCGCTGCGTCGTCGAGGTGCTTCATGACCTCGAAGACGTCGTCGGCGGTCGGCCTACGCAACTCGCGGACCAGCGCGCCGTCGGCCAGGAACACCACCCGGTCGGCGTAGGCCGCCGCGCGCGGGTCGTGGGTGACGATGACGACGGTTTGCCCGAACTCGTCGGTCGCCGCACGCAGAATGTCCAAGACCTCGCCGGACGAGCGGGAGTCGAGGTTGCCGGTCGGCTCGTCGCCGAAAATGATGTCTGGTCGTCCGACGAGGGCACGGGCACACGCGACGCGCTGCTGCTGACCGCCGGACAATTCGCTCGGACGGTGGCTCAACCGATCATTGATCCCGAGCCTGCCGATCACCGTGTCGAACCATTCGCGGTCGACGTCGCGGCCCGCGATGCCCTGCGGCAGCGTGATGTTCTCCTCAGCGGTCAGCGTCGGCACCAAGTTGAAGGCCTGAAACACGAAGCCGATGCGGTCGCGCCGCAGCTTGGTCATCTCCTTGTCGGACAGCCCGGCCAGTTCGACGGACCCGATCCGCACCGCGCCCGCCGATGCGGTGTCCAGACCGGCGAGACAGTGCGTGAGCGTCGACTTCCCCGAACCCGACGGCCCCATGATCGCCGTGAACTCACCCGTCCGGAACTCGATGGTGACGCCCCGCAGCGCATGGACGACGGTGTCGCCCGATCCGTATGTCTTGACCACGCCCTCGGCGCGTGCGGCTATCTGCTCATCCTGGGCGCTGGCTGCGTGTGTCATAGGTCAAGAGTTCCAAACACTGGGGCGAAGCGCTATCCGGAATCTCCCTGAGGACGATCGTGATTCATATGCGGGTACCTCCCCGCCGTTGATCTGCCCTGTTCAGGGCGACCGGTCGCCGGACAATACGGACGAACTGTGTTGTGAGACAACGGTGCGAATCGGCAGTGAAATGGAACGAGCGGAGCCGAAGAGATCTCGACTCCGCTCGATCAGCAGAGGTACTGCTCGATCAGCAGAGGTACTGCTCGATCAGCAAGTTGCCGCTGAATCAGCAAGTTACCGCTGAATCAGCTCAGGCGCTCGCGGAGGCCGTCGAGCTCGTTACGGAGCGAGGTCGGCAACTTGTCGCCGACGAAGGAGAACCACTCCTCGATGCTCGGCAGTTCATCGCGCCACTCGTCGGGGTCCACGGCGAGGGCCTCGGCCAGGTCGTCGACGGATACGTCCAACCCGGTCAGGTCCATCTCCTCGGGCTTGGCGACGATACCGATCGGCGTCTCGACACCCTCGACGCGTCCTTCGATGCGGTCGACCATCCATTTGAGGACACGGCTGTTCTCGCCGAATCCCGGCCACAGGAAGCGACCGTCGGCTCCCCGGCGGAACCAGTTGACGTAGAACACGGCAGGCAGGTCGGCTCCGTTGCGCCGGCCGATGTTCAGCCAGTGCTCGAAGTAGTCGCCGACGTGGTAGCCGAGGAACGGCAGCATCGCCATCGGGTCGCGGCGGACGGTGCCGACCTTTCCCTCGGCGGCAGCGGTCTGCTCCGAACCGACTGTCGCACCCATGAAGACGGCGTGCTCCCAGTCGCGAGCCTGCGTGACCAGCGGGACCGTCGTCTTGCGGCGTCCACCGAACAGGATCGCGGAGATGGGCACACCCTGCGGGTCGTCCCACTCCGGAGCCAGCGTCGGGCACTGCGACATCGGGGTGCAGTACCGCGAGTTCGGGTGCGCGGCCTTGGCGTCCGAGTCGGGCGTCCAATCGTTCCCGCGCCAATCGATGAGGTGGTCGGGTGCCTCGCCGATGCCCTCCCACCACACGTCGCCGTCGTCTGTGCGGGCGACGTTCGTGTACAGGGTGTTGCCCGCCTCGATGGTCTGCATCGCGGTCGGGTTCGAGTCCATGCCGGTTCCGGGTGCGACACCGAAGAAGCCGAACTCCGGGTTGACGGCGTAGAGGCGACCATCCTGGCCGTACCGCATCCAGGCGATGTCGTCGCCGACGGTCTCGGCGCGCCACCCCGGCAGGGTCGGCAGGATCATTGCGAGGTTGGTCTTACCGCAGGCCGACGGGAACGCGGCGGCGACGTAGTAGACCTTGTCCTCGGGGGAGATCAGCTTGAGGATCAGCATGTGCTCGGCCAGCCAGCCCTCGTCGTGCGCCATCGCCGACGCGATACGCAGCGCGTAGCACTTCTTGCCGAGCAACGCATTGCCGCCGTAGCCCGAGCCGTACGACCAGATCACGCGGTCTTCGGGGAACTGGACGATGTACTTGTCCGGGTTGCACGGCCACGGCACGTCTTCCTGGCCGGGCTCGAGGGGAGCGCCGACCGAGTGCAGTGCCCGCACGAAGAAGCCCTCGGTGCCGAGAATCTCCAGGACCTTCGGGCCGACCCGCGTCATGACACGCATCGACATGACGACGTACGCGGAGTCGGTGATCTCCACGCCAAGCTTCGGGTCCTCCGAGCCGAGCGGGCCCATGCAGAACGGGACGACGTACATGGTGCGGCCGCGCATGCTGCCGCGGTACAGCTCGGTCATCGTCTCGCGCATCTCGTCCGGGTCGACCCAATTGTTGGTCGGTCCGGCTGACTCCTCGGTCTTCGAGCAGATGAACGTGCGCGACTCGACGCGCGCGACGTCGGCGGGATCGGACAGCGCCAGGAACGAGTTCGGCTTCTTGTCGTCGTTCAGCTTCACCATGGTGCCGGATTCGACGAGCTCGCTGGACAGGCGAGTCCACTCCTCGTCACTACCGTCCGACCAGACCACCTGGTCGGGCTGCGTGAGCTCGGCGACCTCAGCCACCCAGGCAAGCAGTCCGGCGTGTGTGGTCGGGGCGTTTCCGGGTTCGAGGCCCGGAATGGTCGCAGCGGTCATGCGGATCTCCTCAGTAACGGCAATGCCCACGCCAGTAGTTCCGTCCAGGCGTAGTTGTCGTCGAGGATACGCGTTGTGCACCGCGCTCCGGCAGACGGTTGGGCGAGGAATTCGTCACGGTAGGCGACCGAGTGATGTAGGTCTCCATGGAAGCGGTTCGTCGCATTCATCCGAGACGGTGACCCCGCCCGACTGGTCGAGCCGCGTCATGCGGTCCACCTGGCCGTCTCCGTCGGTGTCGGTGAGGATCACCGGATCGCCCGAGACGTCGCTCGTGATCGAGTCGGGCACGCCGTCGGCGTCGGCGTCCAGTTCCGCGGGACCGAGGTCCCACAACTGTCCGTCGTCGTAGATCCAGAGACCGTCACCGGCTTGCGCGGCAGCAGGTGACTCCGCGTCGGCGATGCCGCCGTCCGCGGAGTCGAATCCGAACCAGTCCTCCATCGTGCCTTCCGTCTGCCTCTATAAGTTAGACGTTCCGCGCAGGCGTTCGGTTCCACGCTTGTCGTCCCACCACCGTTTCGACTTCGCTCAGCCGCGTGGCGAGCCGATGCTCCAACGCCGTCCGACGCAAGGCGACTGTGTCCGACGTCCACCGCCGCAGTGCTGCGCGAGTCGACGCCGTCCGGCGCACTCCGACAATCCAGGCCGCCGCGGCCAGGCCGGTCAGTGCGGTCAGCACCGTCCCCGTCCAGCCCAGACCGGCCCACTGCACCATGGGCGACACGAGCATCCGGCCCGCGCCGAAGCCTGCGGTGACGCCGAACAACAACATCACGGCGTCCTCCGCACCGGGGCGACGTTCGGGAGGCGGCGCGAGCACCCCGGTCGTCGCCGAACTCGGTGGCGAGTTCGGAGCCCGGGAGCCACCGCCGTCCGACGAACCGAGGGCCGCCACGCTGCGCACACGGTCGAGTCGCTCGGTGAGCAGCGCGTCGGCAGCCACGTCGACGGCGGCGACCGCATCGCTCATCCACCGCGTATACGCGTCGACGTCGCGGCGCCGCACTCGCGCGCACATTCGGTCCGCGGTCACCGCGAGTCCCTGGATGCTCTCGCGAGTGGCGGTGAGGACATCGGCGCGCGTCGCACCGACTCCGGCGCGAACCCCGGCCAGCCGGTCGGCACGCGACGGTCCGACCGCCTGCGGCCGCTCGATTCGTGCCGAGTACCGCGTAGTACCGAGCGCGACGATCGCCGTCCGAGGGCGCACCGGCACCGACTCCCCCGGCTCGACGCTCGCACACCAGCGCGTCAAATCGTCCAAGCCGCCACCTGTCTGCACCGAGACCGCGAACAGCGCGAGCCGACGATCCGGATCGAGTGCCTCTCGAGCACGTGCGACGAGGCCCGGCCAGTCGTGGTATCTGTCGACGCGGGTCGCGACGAGCGCCGTCGACACGCCCCGGTCGGCGAGATCGCACAACAGTTCACGTTCCTCGGCACCCGGCGCGCACGAGAGATCCAGCGCGAGCACGACTGCCCCTTCTCCGGCAGGCTCGGCGGCTCCACCGAGGGCGGCCGCCAGTCCTTCCGGATCAGCGCCGATGACACCGACGACGCGCGCGCCGTTCATGAGCACGCCACGACGAGGGACTGTTCGGCTTCGCGACGTGCCACCCCGCGCGCGGCGAGCAGTCGCAGGGCCGCTCGCAGCCTGTGGTCCCGCAGCGCCGCCACCTCCCGAGACACAGCGCGGACAGCGTCGGCCACGGCGTCGATCCCACTCGCGTCGTGCAGCCGCGTCGCGATGTCGTCCCCAGACAGCAGGGGCTCCGCGGCGAGCCAGTCCTGGGCGGCTGCGACCCCGCCGATTCCGTATCGCCCCAGCAGGTCCTCATCGGCTTCACCTGCGCGCAGCACATCGAGCGCGTTCGGGCCGACAGTCGCGCAGGCCCAGAGCGCTGAGACAGCGAGAACCGGGCGGCCGAGGACCTCGGCAGCCGCGGCGGCGTCGGCTCCAGCATCGTCACGGACGTCGGCCTTGCCGGAGACGACGATCAGCGGCGTCTGCGCAGAACATGCGCGGATATCGCATCTGCGGACCCCGGCACCGATCACCCGGACGAGCAGATCCGCAGCGCCGGGCGGGTCACTGTCACCGATCACCGTGCAGGACAACCGAAACCGTGACCGCAGAGCTGCGGCCATCGCCTGCGATCCGACACCTGTATGCCCGCTGACGGCCACCGCGAGCGGCGCCATACGCCGTCGGCGAGCCTCTGCGAACGTCTGAACTTCCCCCATGTCGACGCCTTCCCCCGAGGTCGGACCCGACGCTACCCGCCGTCGATCGCCCGCGGCGCGGCTTGCAGACATTCGGGTGTCGGTTGTGGATAACCGCCCGACGTGCGACACCATGGAGCGGTGAACAACGACGAGAACCCCGTCGACGACCCGGCCGCCGCCCGCGACAACTCGCGCCTGTACCCACGCGTCACGAGCTTCCGATTCCGCCGCGGCTCGCTGACCACCGGGCAGCGGCGCAACTGGGAGACGCTGTGGCCGACGCTCGGCCGCGATCTGCGGACCGGCCCGGACGCCGTCGACGAGCCACCGCTCGATGAGAAGGAGTGGTTCGGCCGGGAGGCTCCGCTGGTCGTCGAAGTCGGCAGCGGCACCGGTATCTCCACGGCTGCGATGGCCGAGGCCGAACCCGACGTCGACGTCGTGGCCGTCGAGGTCTATCAGCCGGGCCTCGCTCAACTCGTCGGCCTCATCGATCGCGGCGGCCTCGAGAACGTTCGCATGATCCGAGGCGACGCGACCGTCGTGTTCAGCGAACTCGTGGCGTCGAACACCCTGACCGGTGTCCGAGTGTTCTTCCCGGACCCGTGGCCCAAGACGCGACATCACAAACGCCGATTCCTCCAGTCGGGGACGATCGAGTTGATCGCCGACCGTCTGGCACCCGGCGGCGTGCTGCACATCGCGACCGACCACGCGGACTACGCGCTGTGGATCGCCGAACTCCTCGCCACCCAACACCCCGACCGACCTCACGTGGTGCCGTTGACCTTCGATTCGCCCATCCTGTTGGAGCGACCGACGACTAAGTTCGAAGGG
>NZ_JBQEDL010000014.1:48592-91698 GCF_052106715.1 Gordonia sp. (in: high G+C Gram-positive bacteria) | reverse complement strand
GCTCGGCGACTACCGCATGATGCCGCGCGCGACGTTCTGCCAGCCGCAGGTCGCGTCGTTCGGTCTCACCGAGGAGCAGGCGAAGGCCGAAGGTTACGACGTCAAGGTCACTAAGTTCCCGTTCACCGCGAACGGCAAGGCGCAGGGTCTCGGCGCTCCGGCCGGTTTCGTCAAGCTGATCACCGACGGGACTCACGACGAGTTGATCGGCGGCCACCTGGTGGGCGACAACGTCTCCGAGATGCTCCCAGAGCTGACCCTCGCGCAGAAGTGGGACCTGACCGCCAACGAGTTGGCGCGCAACGTTCACACCCATCCGACCATGAGCGAAGCGCTCCAAGAGACCTTCCACGGCGCGATCGGTCACATGATCAACCTGTAGGGGCGCACCACTTAGGCTGCAGGATCCCGCGCAGCGAGGTCGCCTCTGGTGCCCGCTGCGCGGGATCCTGTGTGCCGGCTATCTGCGAATCTGCGGTGCCCGTCGGGTGATCAGGAGATCCTGGTGGAAGTCCATGTTTCGGCCGACGGTCACCGTGCCGTCGGCGTCCGGCCACAAGACACGTGTGCACCTCAGAGCGCGTATCCTCCGCGATTGCTGGCCGTCTTTCCTTCCTGGAGGACGAGCAGGATGTTGTCCTTGTCGGCGAGGCAGTCGATGTCGGCGAGCGGATCGCCCTTCACGACGACGATGTCGGCGAGCTTGCCCGCCTCGAGAGTGCCGACGGTGTCGGCGACGTCGCACAGTTCGGCGGACGTCTTGGTGCCTGCGACGATGGCCTGCATAGGGGTCATGCCACCGAACTTCACGAGGCAGCCGAGCTCGGCGAGGGTGTCCCCGTGGTCGGGGACCAGCCCGGCGTCCGTGCCGACGGCGACCTTGATCCCGGCGTCGACGGACGCCTGAATCGATTCGTGGGCGAGTGCATGCCACTTGGTGCTCTTGGCGACGGCCTGCGGGGTCGCGGTGTCGGGTTTGAGTGTCTCGATCAGCGTCGGCACCAAGAACTGGCCTCGCTGGACCATCTCGGTACGCAGTTCGTCGTTGAGTGCGTAGCCGTGCTCGACACTGTGCACACCGCCCTGCACCGCGGCCTGGATACCGGCCAGACCGATGGCGTGCGCGGCGACCTTGCGGCCACCGTAGTTGTTCGCTTCCTCGACGAGGGCGGCGACGATCTCGGTGCGTGCACCGAGCCAGTCGGGATCGTCGGACGGCGAGGTCACACCACCGCTCGATGCGATCTTGAGTACGTCGACGCCCTCGCGCAGCAGGGTGCGTGCCTCTTTGCGCGCTTCGTCGACGCTGTCGACGATGACACCGCCGATCAGCCCCGAGCCGTCGAGACCGGATGGGATGTGGAAGTCGGCGTGCCCACCGGTCTGGCTGAACATCTTGTCTGCGACCAGAAGTCGCGGACCTTCGACGAGACCGTGCTTGACGGCGTCGCGTACACCGACGTCGACGCCCATGAGGTCCCGCACGGTGGTGACGCCTGCGGAGACCGTTGTCTTCAAACGTCCGATGAGCTCGAAGAAGCGGTATGACTCGGGCACCATCGCCGCCATGATGGGCGATCCCTTGGTGCCCGGCAACGACAGGTGGACGTGGCAGTCGAAGAATCCGGGCGTCACGGTGCTGCCGCCGACGTCGACGCGGACGGGATTCGTCGACTCGTCGATCTGCGGGGCACCGGCGGACGCGCCCGCATAGGTGATCTTCCCGTCGTCGATCACGATGACAGCGTCGGCTACGGCGTCGGCGCCGGTGCCGTCGATGAGTCGGGCATTGTGCACAATTGTTGTCGTCACGGAGCCATTCTGTTCGACAGATCGACCACGTCCCCGGATTCAACGCATTCGTGGCATGAAAACGACGCCGTCTGGCGCAAGTCGACGCCTCACCCCGCAGATCTGCACAATGGCAGAGTGAGAGCCGCAGACCGTCGGTGGACCTGCCCCGAGGCGACCCGCATGAGCGCTGTCCTCGGGGTGCACCGGCGCGGCAGCCGGGACCGGGCGTACCGGGTCGCGCCGGACGGCTCGATCTGGCGCGCCGTCCACACCCCGGACGGTCCCGGCACCGTGACGTTCGCCCGTGCAGGCGAACAGATCACTGCTCGCGCGTGGGGCGCGGGTGCGCAATGGCTCCTGGAGCGGGCGCCCGACATGCTCGGCACTGCCGACCGGCCGGCTGATCTGGTCGCCGACGACCCGGTGCTCGCACGCCTCGTCGCCCGCGCTCCCGGTCTGCGGATCGGGCGCACGGACCGGGTGTGGGAGGCGCTCGTCGCGTCGATCCTGGAACAGAAGGTGACCGGTACCGAGGCCTACCGGGGCTGGCGATATCTACTCGGTCGTTATGGCGAACCCGCGCCTGGGCCGGTGCCGCCCGATATGCGAGTGCCGCCGCCGCGCGAGGTGTGGCGAGAGATCGCCGAATCCGATTGGCACCGAAGCGGTATCGAGCCGGTTCGGATGAGGACCGTTCGGGCTGCGGCGCTCGTCGACGTCGAGTCGAAGGCCGACGTGCTGACCGCACTGCGCGGCGTAGGAGAATGGACGGCCGCGCACACTCGGATCCGAGCTCTCGGCGACCCGGACGCGGTTCCGGTCGGCGACTACCACACGCCGTCGGTGGTGGGGACCGCACTGATCGGACAGCGGATCGACGATACGCGCATGCTCGAACTGCTCGAGCCCTATCGCGGTCAGCGATACCGGGTGATCCGACTGTGCGAGGTGGCGAGCGGAATGCCGGAGCGCCGCGGCCCGCGGATGTCGACTCGGGACTACCGGGACTTCTAGGAACGGTTGCGCGGCAAGGTATTCGTCATGATGCGATCCTCGGTGTTCGCGCGTGGACGTACTGGCCGACGCCGGTGACGGTCTGTTCGAGGTGCTCCATCCCGAGCGAGCGCAGCCGGTCGACCACCTCGTCGAGGTCGAAGATCCGGAGGCCGACGAGTCCGGCCGCAAGCGTTCCGCCGGGCAGTGCCGCCACCGAGGTCCGCGCCGACGTAAAGACGATGATCTCCCCGCCGGGGGCGCAGACTCGTGCCATCTCGTCGAGAACCGGCAGCGGGCCCGGAATCAGATAGAGGGCGGCCAGGCACAGAACGGTGTCGAAGGAACCGTCGGCGAACGGGAGACGATGGGCGTCCCCCCGCACGAAGGTCACCCGCTCGTCCCCGTGGTCGCGGCCGGCGCGCGCGAGCATGGCGGCGGAGAAGTCGATGCCGACGTACCGGCCGTCGCCGGTCAGGCCGCCCGCCGCGTCGTCGCTGTAATTGCCGGGGCCGCAGGCCACGTCGAGGACGCGCCGGTCGCCGGGACGCGCGAGGTAGGCGCGCAACGCGTGATCGTAGTCGGCGGTGCCCGATCCGCCGAGGCTGAAACCGCGGGTGAAGATCGGTCGCCACGCCTTCTCATAGACGAGCGAGAACGCCGGGTTGCCCATCAGGTGCTGGGCGATGGTCGTCCTCACCGGTTCGAGGCGAACTCGTCGCGTTGGACACGCAGGACGCCGATCGTGGTGGCGAGGGAGTCGTACTGGCCGACGAGGAGGACGAGCGCGATCGCCTGACGTTCGGTGAGATGCCTGCGGAGCGAGTTCCACGTCGCATCCGACACGTCTCGGTCGGCGACGAGCTCGCCGACCGCACGCAAAAGCACCCGTTCGCGGTCGCCCCACCCCGCGTCCGGGCCGCCGACGATATCGGCGAACGCTGCGTCGTCGATCCCGGCTTTCGCTCCGAGACGACGGTGGTGGTCGAGTTCGTAGTCGCACCCGCGCAGGTGCGCGACGCGGATGATAATCATCTCCGTCTCGCGACGGGACAGCTCCCCGAACGGCATCATGCGTGAGGAGTAGTGGAGCCAGCCGCGGAACAGGCCCTTGCTGCGGCCGAGAGTGGCGAAGATGTGGGCGTTGTCGGTGCCGGTCGCAATCGACATGGCCCGCACCACCAGCCAATTGATCGGACCCAGATCGCCGAACGTACCGGGTGAGACGCGAGGTGTGCTCATACCTCGACCGTAGACCAGAAAGCGGATCGGCAGATCCAGCCTCAGGACATCGTGTAGGGCGAGACCGTGCTGCGGTGCTCGTCGATGTTGAGCGTCGAGCCCAGGGGAGGGAAGGCGCGCTGCGGACAGTTACGCCGATCGCAGACACGACAGCCCGCACCGATCGGCGTCGTCGCCGCGTCGGCCCCGATCTCGACGCCGTCCGAGTAGATGACTCGATTGGCATGTCGCAGTTCGCAACCCATGCCGATCGCGAAGGTCTTTCCGGGTTGTCCGTACCGCGCGGCACGGCGCTCGACGGTCCGGGACACCCAGAAGTAGTCACGTCCGTCGGGCATCTCGGTGATCTGGGTGAGTATCTTTCCGGGCGAGGTGAACGACTCGTACACGTTCCACAGCGGACAGGTGCCGCCGCTGGAGGAGAAGTTGAAGCCCGTCGCCGACTGCCGCTTGGACATGTTGCCTGCGCGGTCGACCCGGACGAACGTCCACGGGACACCGCGCAGGTTGGGCCGTTGCAGCGTCGACAGTCGATGACAGATGGTCTCGTAGGAGACCGCGTAGAACGCCGACAGCCGTTCGATGTCGTAGCGGAACTCCTCGGCGGCCCCGTGGAACTGTGTGTACGGCAGCACCGCGGCCGCGGCGAAGTAGTTCGCCAGTCCCTGGCGCGCCAACGCTGCCGCGTCGTCGCTCGAGAACCCGCCGTCGTCGACGAGTTCGGTGATGAGGTCGTCGAACTCCAGATAGGCGAGTTCGGCGGCCACCTTGAATCCGCGTTGACCGGCGCCCAGCGCGGCCGAGAACTCGAGTTGGCGACGCTCGGGATCGAAGCGGTGCAGCACGTTGTCGCCGAGGTCGACCCGTCGCACGATGCGGACGCCGTGCACGTCTTCCAGGCGCGCGGTGAGCTCTGCGCGCAGATCCGCCGAGTGCATCCGCATGCGTGAGGTCAGGTTCTCGGCGGCTTCGTCGAGTTCGTACACGTAGTTGCGTCGTTGATAGAAGAAGTTGCGGACCTCCTCGTGGGGCGCCGAGATGGTGCCGCGTCCGCTGTGGTCGCCGCGTCCGGCGGTCGCGGCGGCCAACTGCTCGGACACCACTCGGTATCGGCTGTACATCCCGACGAGAGCCTCGGCGATCACGCGGTGGGAGCTGACCATCGTCGAGACCTCGTTGGCGTCGCTCGCGGCCGGATCGAAGTCGAGGTCCTCGTCCAGGAGCGCCTCCCGCAGTTCGGCGACGAGGCGAACGTCGTCCTGGGGATCGAAGAAGCCGATGTCGATGCCGAAGATCTCGGTGATCCGTGCCAGCACCGGTGCGGTCAGCGGCCGGGTGTCGTGTTCGATCTGATTCAGGTACGACGCCGAGATGCCGAGCGTGGACGCCATCGTCAACTGGGAGAGGCCGCGTTCGGCGCGGAGTCTGCGCAGTCGTGCACCGACGTACATCTTGTTGCCACTCATGCCGGGACGCTTCCCACCTGTCTGCCCATCTGGCTACTCGTGTGTCCTGCTTCGCTTCTGTCTGCTCGTCGTGTCGCTCGCACCCGGTACCGTGACCGCGTGCGCAGCAGATCCCCGAACACGTCCACCATCATGGCGGTAGTCGTCGCCGGTGTCGCGGCGACGCTTCTCGCCGGATGCGGCGCGGGCGAGCCAGAGGCAGTCGGAACGACTCTCGCTGGTCGCCTCCTGCCGGGCGACCAGTTGCCCACCGGCTTCGCCGCGGTGCCGTACCAGGTGGACGACATGATCGCCGCGAATCGGTCGACGCTCGAGCAGGCGACGAAGGTGGGTTTCGAGCCCGCGCAGTGTCGCCCGACGGCCGACGCCGCGTTCAACCCGCACCTGACTGAGGACAACACAGTTCTGCTCGCGGCGCAGGCTGACGGCGGCACGATGACCGAACTCGTCAGCACGGTGCGTCGCAACGTCGACGCCGATCGTCGCGACACGAGCGGCCCGTGCCGGGTCGTGACGTCGAGGCCGACGACCGGTGTTCTCGCCGGTGCGCGCATCGTCAACACGGCGACGGAGCTTCCCGCTCCGTACGACGACTCGCTGCGCGAGGCGGTGGAGCAGTCGTATCTCCTGCGCACCGATTCGGTGACCACGCTGGCCGACGGCTCGGTCCGGGCACGTAGCTCATACCTGGCGAATGTGCTCGTGAAGGCTCCGGGAGAGGTCGTGACCGTGCAGTTGGGGGTGGGCTCGAACGACGCGACCGCTGCGCGGAGCGAGCCGCCGATGACCGAGGACGTGTTCGCGGGACTCGTGCGGTCGGCCGTAGAACGGGCATCTCGTCGGTAAAGAACTACCGGCAAGTAGGTGATATCCATCACAGTCCAGTAAGGTTGTGGCGGATGTCCGAGGCGGGTAGACGAAGCTCTGCCGACGTGGCCGCGGGGGCGGGCTGGATCGTTTTCCCAGTACGCGCGTACTTTTTTATTCGACAGGGCGGCGTGGTGCACCAATCGATCTTTGCAAGATTTGCAAAATCTGACAACCGAATGCCTCAACTTAACAGCGGAATGGTCTGGACCAGTACGTTTCGTCTGTGGCAACCTCGTGTCAGGCATCGCCTCAAGGTGTGAGTCGGTTCGCAACCGATGATCGCCAAGACCGAAAGCAGCCACTGCGAAGTCGCAGTTCTAACGAAAGCGAAGGCTATGAGCAACGTCGGAAAGCCGCGTACCGCCGCCGAGATCCAGCAGGACTGGGACACCAACCCCCGCTGGAAGGGCATCAAGCGCGAGTACACCGCAGAGCAGGTCGTCGAGCTCCAGGGCTCGGTCGTCGAAGAGAACACCCTCGCCAAGCGCGGCGCCGAGATCCTGTGGGACGGCGTCACCAAGGGCGACGGCAGCTACATCAACGCACTCGGCGCCCTCACCGGAAACATGGCCGTTCAGCAGGTTCGCGCCGGTCTGAAGGCCATCTACCTCTCCGGCTGGCAGGTCGCAGGCGACGCGAACCTCTCGGGTCACACCTACCCGGACCAGTCGCTCTACCCGGCCAACTCGGTCCCGAGCGTCGTGCGTCGCATCAACAACGCCATGCTGCGCGCCGATGAGATCGCCGCAGTCGAGGGCGACAACTCGGTCGACAACTGGGTCGTTCCGATCGTGGCCGACGGTGAGGCCGGCTTCGGTGGCGCCCTCAACGTCTACGAGCTGCAGAAGTCCATGATCGCAGCGGGCGCCGCAGGCACCCACTGGGAGGACCAGCTCGCTTCGGAGAAGAAGTGCGGCCACCTCGGCGGCAAGGTGCTGATCCCGACCCAGCAGCACATCCGCACCCTGACCTCGGCTCGTCTCGCTGCCGACGTCGCCGACACTCCGACGGTCGTCATCGCCCGCACCGACGCCGAGGCCGCCACGCTGCTCACCTCGGATGTCGATGAGCGCGACCAGCCGTTCCTGGACGGCACCCGCACCGCGGAGGGCTTCTACGGCATCAAGAACGGCATCGAGCCCTGCATCGCTCGCGCCAAGGCTTACGCTCCGTACGCGGACCTGATTTGGATGGAGACCGGTAAGCCCGATCTGGAGCTCGCCAAGAAGTTCGCGGAGTCGGTCAAGGCCGAGTTCCCGGACCAGCTCCTGGCCTACAACTGCTCGCCGTCCTTCAACTGGAAGGCGCACCTGGACGATGAGACCATCGCCAAGTTCCAGAACGAGCTCGGCGCGATGGGCTTCACCTTCCAGTTCATCACCCTGGCTGGCTTCCACGCCCTCAACTACTCGATGTTCGATCTGGCTCACGGCTACGCCCGCAACCAGATGGCGGCGTACGTCGATCTGCAGGAGCGCGAGTTCGCTGCCGAGGAGCGCGGTTACACCGCTACCAAGCACCAGCGTGAGGTCGGCGCGGGCTACTTCGACCGGATCGCCACCACCGTCGATCCGAACACCTCGACCGCAGCTCTCAAGGGCTCGACCGAAGAGGGCCAGTTCCACTAGGGACTAGTCCACTGGGGACTAGTTCACTAGGGACTAGTTCACTAGGGACTAGTTCACTAGGAGCTAGTCGAAAGCCATGACGATCCCGGGTCGGACGAGGGCACTGCCCCGCTCGACCCGGGATCGCGTGCATTCGCACGTTCTTCGACACGTCAGGATCCCCACATGGCAGGCGGGTACATCACTCGCGTCGGCATCGTCGGCGCGGGACGGATGGGCGCGGGCATCGCCGAGGTGTGCGCCCGCGCGCACTGCGACGTCCTCGTCCACGAGCGAGCTCGCGATCTCGTCGTCTCCGGCCGGGCGCGCATTCTCGACTCGCTCGATCAGGCGGTGTCCAGCGGGACGCTGACCGGACGCGAGCGTGACCATGTCTCGAGCAGGCTTCGATTCACCACCGATCTCGCCGACTTCGACGGCCGGGACCTCATCATCGAGGCGATCGTTGAAGACGAGGCCGCCAAGGTCGCCCTGCTCGGCAGGCTCGACGCGGCGGTCGGGTCGGCGACGATCCTGGCGTCGAACACGTCGTCGATCCCGATCGCGTCATTGAGTGCGGCCACCTCCAGACCGTGGAACGTGGTCGGCATGCACTTCTTCCATCCAGTGCCCGCGTTGCCGTTGATGGAACTCGTCACGACCGACCGCACTGACGACGATGTCACGCGCCGGGTGCGCGAGTTCGCCCACGACGTACTCGGCAAGCACGTGATCTGTTCGTCGGACCGCTCGGGTTTCGTCGTCAACGCGCTCCTCATGCCGTACCTGCTGTCGGCGATGCGGATGGTCGAGAACGGATTCGCAGGCGTCGACGACATCGACACCGCGATGGTCCTCGGCGTCGCACACCCGATGGGTCCGCTGCGTCTGGCCGACCTCGTCGGACTCGACACCGTCGTCGCGATCGCCGAACGGATGCACTCCGAGTTCGACGAGCCGATGTACTCGCCGCCCGCTCTGCTGCTTCGGATGGTTGCGCAAGGGCGACTGGGGAAGAAGGCAGGTCACGGCTTCTACCGGTACGGAGACCGGGTCATACCCGATATCTGAGCCGCCGTCGAGTGGCCGTTGCTAGCACTTGGCGCCATGCTCGGCTTGATCGACCGATCATGTCGATCGCGATAACAACGCAGGTCCATGAGGTTTCCGGAGTGCCGATTTGCGGCAATGAATGGTGACTTCAACCACGTTAGCTAGCAAAACGCTTGCATTTGCTAGCAGGTGGGACGACACTCGGAGTGTCAGTTAAAACCTGTGAACAGGAGGCTCCATGAGCACCGTCGAACGCACCCTCCCCACCCCGATCTTCGCCGTCGTCGGCGCCGGTGACGCCGCAGTCCAGGAAGTCAAGGACGCCGTCGCCGATCTGCGCACCCGCGCAGAGGCACGCCGCGACGCAGCCCAGACTCGCATCGACAACACTCGCACCCGTATCAGCGAGCTGCCCGACGAGGTCCCGAGCCTCGACGAGCTGCGCGGCAGGCTCACCACTGAGGAGCTCCGCAAGCTCGCCGACCCCTACATCGAGACTGCGACCGGCCTGTACAACTCGCTCGCCGAGCGTGGCGAGAGCGCCCTCGCGCGTCTGCGGGAGAACACCGTCGTCGACGAGAACTTCAACCGCGTCGAGAAGGCCTACAACGACGCCGTCGATCTCACCGAAGACGCGCTCGGTGTCGTCTCCTCGCAGACTCGCGCGGTCGGCGACCGCGCAGCCGGACTCGTCGGCCGCGCAGCCGACGAGGTCGAGGGCGCAGCTGTCGAACTCTCCGAGGCATCCGACAAGGCCCAGGCCGTCGCTGCCAAGGTCGAGGACACCGCGACCAAGGTGAAGACCGACAGCACCACCGCAGCCCAGAAGGTCGCAGGCGCCGCCGGAACCGTCGAGGCCAAGGCTCGCCCCGCAGCCAAGAAGGCCGCCCCGACCAAGACCACCGCGACCAAGACGACCGCGACCAAAACGACGCCGGCCGCCAAGAAGGCTCCGGCCGCCAAGCCCGCTGCAGGCAAGTAAGACTCTCTGCACCTGCCCGACTCACGCCGATCGCATCGCTACGATGCGGTCGGCGTCAGTCGTTTGGGGGTCGGGCGTCTGGTGGATCAGTCTGCGAGGTCCGCTACCCGCTTCTTCTCGGCCTTGACGTCGAAGTCGGCAGGCGGCCACGACAGATCGAGGGATTCCAGAGTCTCGGCGAGAAGGCGGGCCACAGCGAGGCGGGCGAACCATTTGCGGTCGGCCGGGATCAGGTGCCATGGCGCGGCATCGGTGTCCGTACGGTCGAACACCTCCTGGTACGCCTCGAGGTACTCGTCCCACAGCGCACGTTCGGCGAGATCGTTGGGGTCGTACTTCCAGAACTTGTCCGGCCGTTCCAGTCGTTCGGCCAGCCGTGCCTTCTGTTCGGCTTTGGACACCACGAGTGCGCATTTGACGATCGAGGTTCCCGACGCAGCCAACTCCGCTTCGAAGGCGTTGATCTCGTCGTAGCGGCCGCGCCACACGGACTCCGGAACCAATGAATGCACGCGCACCGGCAGCACGTCCTCGTAGTGCGACCGATCGAAGATGCCGATCCTCCCCGGTGCGGGCAGTGCGTTACGGATGCGCCACAGGAAATCGTGCTCGGCCTCGGACTGGGTCGGCTTCCCGAACCCGGTCACCATCACGCCCTGCGGATCCATCAGTCCCCCGACGTGGCGGACGATGCCGCCTTTGCCTGCAGTGTCCATGCCCTGCAACACAAGGAGAACCGAACGGTCACCGCCGCTGCGGCCCTCGGCGTACAACTTCTCCTGCAACTCGGTCAGCGTCTCGCCTGCGTCGGCGAGGTCGTCTGCACCCGATTTCTTGTCGCCGTCGTAACCAGGCGTCGACTCCGGATCGACGTCGGCCATCAGGCCGACAGTGCGCGCCCGGAGTACCGTGTGCGGACTCGCGAACCAGCCGCTCATGAAGGGTCTCCCGGCATCGGCGGCATCGTCAGCGGGTCCGCGGCGAATGCCTCCGGATCGCCGTTCCGGGTGACGATCCCGACCAGTGCGCCCCACACCAGCATCGTCAGTTCGTCGACCAGTTGTTTCGTCGGCTGGTCGCGAGTCACCAGCCAGGCGTCGACGGCGCGGATGATCGCGCCGACGATGGCGGCGGCCCATGTCTTTGCGCCGTCGGACTTCGCGCCGCGCGCAGAAAGGCGTTGCTCGATCGTCGACCGCACCGCACCGGTGAAGATCCGCTCCGTATAGGCGGCGGAATTGCTGCCTGACGATCGACCGGTCGTGAACACGTAGACGTTCGGATCAGCCGCGACCGTGTCCACATAGACGTCGATGACGGTGCGGACCAAGTCGTAGTCGGCGAGGTCGTCGGTCAACACGTCGGTCAGCAGCGGAAGCAGCGTCGACTCCATGTAGGTGACGGTCACCGCCGCCGCGAGATCGCTCTTATCGGTGAAGTACCGGTACAGCACCGTCTTCGACACCCCGATGTGCGCGGCGATCTCATCCATGCCGGTGGCCGGACCCAGGACGCGGATCGCGTCGAGCGTTCCCGCAGTCAACTCGGCGCGTCGCGTCTGCTTGTGGTGTTCCCACCGTTGTTTGCGTCCGTCGCCCGCAACGGCCTCGACGGCGGTGGTGAGGATTCGCTGCTCGAGTTCACGAGTCAGCGTTCGGGCGGCGTTCACGGCGACCGAAGCGGTCGACAGCGGGTTCAAGGAGGGCATCACCTAGCAACAGTAGTAGGTGTTCGGGAACACTGTGTACGTGTCGACAACCTTGGGATCCCCGCAGCAGTCGCCGCGTTCGACTCCGACCGGATTCGGTGTGGCAGGCGACGAACAGCGCGCGCGCGACTTGCGCAAGATGAAGATCGTGGCCACCGGCCTGCTCGTGGGGGCGGCGGCGATCTACTTCCTGATGCGCTGGATCGAGCATCGTGACGGTTCCGATACCGCAGCCTGGGTCGGGTTCGTGCGGGCGGCGGCCGAGGCCGGCATGGTCGGTGCGCTCGCCGACTGGTTCGCGGTCACGGCGCTGTTCCGGCAACCACTCGGCCTTCCGATCCCGCACACCGCGCTCATCCCGAGGAAGAAGGACCAGATCGGCGACCAGCTCGGTGAATTCGTCGAACAGAACTTCATGACCCCCGAAGTCGTCGTCGAACGCGCCGTCGACCTGGACATGCCGCGTCGTGTGTCCGGGTGGCTCGCCGATCCAGACAACGCGCCTCGCGTCAACGACGAAGTGTCGCGAGCTATTCGCCTCGGCTCGGAGATGCTCCGCGACGAAGACGTCGAGAAGTTCATCCAGGCGGTCCTGACCTGGGCGGCCGAACCGCTGTGGGCTCCACCCCTCGGCCGGGTCCTGGAACAACTCGTCGACGAGAACCGGGTGGAGCCGATCATTCAAATGCTGTGCGAACGCGCCCACGCGTGGGCCCTCGACAGCCAGGACCTCATCGACCGGGTCGTCGACCGGGACGGTCCGGCCTGGGTGCCGGGCTTCGTCAACAGTCTTGTCGGCGACCGGATCCACCGTGAGCTCACCGACTTCACGTACAAAGTCCGCGGCGATCCGAACCACGAGTTGCGGCGTGCCATGCACGACTTCGTGAAGGACTTCGCCCAGGAGTTGCAGCACGACGACGAGACGATCGCCAAGTTCGAGGGGATCAAAGCCGAGCTCCTCGGGCGCGACGAGGTGACCGGCGCGGCGTCCACCGCCTGGCAGGCGGGCAAGGACGTCATCGAGCAGATGCTCGACGACCCGTCGTCCACCCTGAGGACGTCGATCTCCGACGCCGTCGTCCGCCTCGGCGTGCGGATCCGGGACGATCAGCCGTTGCAAGCCAAGATGAACACCTGGGTCGCGCGGATCGCCCGACACGTCGCCGACAATTACTCGACCGAGATCATCTCGGTCATCACCGACACCGTTCGCGGATGGGATGCCGAGGAGACCAGCCGCAAGATCGAGTTGCAGGTGGGTCGCGACCTCCAGTTCATCCGGATCAACGGCACCGTCGTCGGTTCGCTGGCCGGCCTCGCCATCTACACGGTGTCGGTGCTCGTCTTCGGGTGACAAGCCCCACCACCGGTTGTGCTTGCATCTGCTAGCACGGCTTCGGCACACTGGTGTCCGGGCGAGAAGAGAAGGTAGATCCGAACGTGAGCAGCTCCACAGATAAGTCCGACGACGCGGTAGGCGATTCGGGGCCGGCAGAAGCGGTCGCGGCCGCCGCCCAGGATATCGGCGGTTTCATCCGCGCGCAGCGGTTGACCGCGCAGGTCTCTCTGCGCCAGCTCGCTGAGCGCGCCGGCGTCAGCAATCCGTACCTCTCGCAGATCGAGCGTGGACTCCGCAAACCGTCAGCCGATGTTCTCGCTCAGATCGCCAAGGGGCTCCGCGTCTCGGCCGAAGTCCTGTACGTGCGCGCCGGAATCCTCGAAGAGCGGCCCGCGAGCCCGGTCAGGGACGCCCTCCTCGTCGACGACTCGATCAGCGAACGGCAGAAGCAGATGCTGCTCGAAATCTACGATTCGTTCCGGCGCGAGAACGGTCAGGCTGACGATCAGTGACAACGCGCATGGGTAAGGTGGCAGCGTGACCGTTCAATCTGTGGTTCTCGACGCCCGGTTCTACATCCTGCTCGCGCTGGGTGTCATCGCAGGCCTGTCGGGCGTCGCCGCGCTCGTGCACGCGGCGATCACCCGGCCTGACGCCTTCACCGCGGTCGATGCGCAGTCGAAGACTTTCTGGGTCGCGCTGCTCGCCGTCGCCAACCTCCTCATCTGGCTGTTCGTGGTCGGCGGGATGTCGGTGCTCGTTCTGTTCCTGGTCGGCGTCATCGCTGTGATGGTGTACATCGTGGACGTTCGCGTGCGGATCGACGAGATCCTCAAACGCAGTTGGTTCCGGAAGCTCGGATGATCCGTCGTCGACAATGACCGAATATCGCATCAACGACCTCGCCGAGGTGTCCGGCGTCAGCGTCCGTAACATCCGCGTCTATCAAGATCGCGGCCTGCTACCGGCTCCCGCGATCCGCGGGCGCACCGGTTGGTACTCCGGCGAGCACCTCGTCCGGCTCAACTTGATCTCCCGCATGCTCGAACGCGGTTACACGTTCGCCACTATCAGCGAACTCCTGCATGCCGCGCATTACGGGATGAAGGTCGAGCATGTGCTGCGGGAGTCGCCGAAGAACAACCGTTTCAAGAACATCAAGCGCGCGGCGACGATCACCCTCACCGAGCTCCGCAAGTCGCTCGGTGCGACCGACCGGTCGATCGCGGTCAGCCAGAAGCTAGGACTCCTGGCCAAGGACGGGGCGCACTACGCGGTACGCAACCCCGAGGTCCTCGCCGGTGCCGAGGCACTCGTCAAAGCCGGTATCGACATCGACGTCCTGCTGGACATGTGGGTTCGGGTTGAGCAGGACCTCGAAGACGTCGCGCACAGCTTCGTCTCGCTGATCACCGACAAGTACTTCGACGAGAACCTGCCGGGGCTCGGCGACCAGACGTTCACCCGCATCGCCGAGCTTATCCAGACTGTTCGCCCGATGGCGCACGAGATCGTCGAGTCCGCGTTCAGCAAGGCGCTCGACGACGAGATATCGAGGGCCGTCGGCCAGGCGGGCGAATACTTCGAGAACCCGCGCGATCCGAGCTCGGACGCCGCGGCGGAATAGATAGGGGCAAGACATGGCTGACTCACGACGAGGATGGCGCCGGGGAATGCAGGCGTTGGCCGTCGCAGGCGGCATCGGAGCGGGGGTCGTCGGCGGTGGGCTTGCCGTGATCGCGGGCTCCCTCCTGCGCGAGGCGTACCGCTACCCGAAGCCGGTGCAGGACGGGCCGGACCCGTTGCTCGAGGAGCCGTCGAACACCAAATCGTCTGTGGTCGCGGCCCCCGACGGGACGTTGCTGCACGTCGTCACGTCCGGGGACGTCGAGGCGGCCGACGAGATACTCGTCTTCGTCCACGGATGGACCTGCAATACCGGCTTCTGGAACGCCCAGATAGGGCACTTCGGGGGCCGCCGCGCAATAGTGGCCTATGACCAGCGTGGACACGGGCTCTCCGAACTCGGCCGGACCAAGCTGAGCCCGGATCTCCTCGGTCAAGACCTGCAGGCCGTCCTTGACGAAATGGTTCCTGAGGGGAAGCGCGCGGTCCTCGTCGGGCACAGCATGGGCGGCATGTCGATCATGTCGTGGGCCGCGCAGTTCGGTGCAGGCATGGAGGAGAAGGTCTCGGCGATCGTCCTCACCTCGACCGGAGCTTTCACCGTCGTCCAACGACAGTTGCTGGTCCCTGAGGATCTGCCCGCGGTGGTCCGGCCGCTGGAACCGTATGTCGAGCGCGCATTCGTCTCGACGCCGCTGCCGCTGCCCACGAGTCCGCTGAGCGAACGGCTCACTCACTACATCGCGCTCGGTCCGGTCGCCCGCCAAGCCCACGTCGACTTCTGTAACGAACAGATCGCAGCCTGCTCGCCGACGGCGCGCGGCGCGTGGGGTGCGACCATGTATGACCTGGACGTGCGTCCGGGGCTCGGCAAGATCAGCGTTCCGACGGCCGTTGTCGTCGGTAGCCAAGACCGGTTGACCAGCCCTATTCACGCCGAGGAGTTGGCGGACGTGCTGCGCGCCAATGGTGTGCTCCACTCGCTCACCGAGTTCCCGGGTGCCGGGCACATGCTGCCGGTCGAGCGTGCCGCCGGGTACAACCGACTGCTCGACACCGTTCTCGGCGACGTCAGCGAGGCAAAGAGCAGTTGACGAACACCGGCTCGGGGTGCAGTTCGACGCCGAAGCGTTCGAGCACGCCGTCCCGGATCGTCCCCGCCAGAGCCAGGAGGTCGGCGGTCGTGGCTGTCCCGCGATTGGTCAATGCGAGCGTGTGTTTGGTCGACAGTCGCGCGGCGGCCTCGTCCGACGGGTAGCCGCGCGTGAAACCGGCGCGCTCGATGAGCCAACCGGCAGACAGCTTCGATCCGCCGTCCGCCGGGAACCGCGGGATCGCGACGTCGTCGCCGACCCTCGCCCGGATACCCTCCAGCACGCGATCGATCGCGTCGTCACCGACGACCGGGTTGGTGAAGAACGATCCGGCGCTCCACGTGTCGTGGTCGTCCGCGTCGAGGACCATGCCTTTTCCGCGCCGCAGCTCGAGCACTGTCGCACGGATGTCGGCGGCGGGCACGGTGGCGCCCTCCTCGACGCCTGCCCGCCGAGCCAACTCGTGGTAGGCGATCGGCTGCGACATTCCGCCGTCGTTGAGGCGGAAGCTCACGGCCAGGACGACGTGGTCGTCGCGGCCTTTCAGGTTCGACGTCCGGTATCCCAACGCGAGTTCTTCCGGGGCGACCCAGCGGGTGTGGCCGGTCGCCCGGTCGAGGAGGCGGACGGCGCGCAGCAGGTCGCCGACCTCCACTCCGTACGCTCCGACGTTCTGCACCGGGGTGGTTCCGGCGGCGCCGGGGATGCCCGACAGGCACTCGAGGCCGCCGAACCCGGCGTCGATGGTCGCGGCGACCAGCGAGTCCCAGTCGGCCCCCGCCTGCGCCGTGACGTAGGAGCCGATGTCGTCGGAGCCGAACTCGATTCCGTCGGTCGCGATCACGACGGCTGTTCCAGCGAAACCGTCGTCACCGATCACCAGGTTCGATCCGCCCGCGATGAGCAGCACGGGAGTCCCTGCTCGGTCGAGAGCGGTCACCTCCTCGACCAACGCCTCCGTGTCGGTGCACTCCACGACGGCATCGGCTGGGCCGCCGAGGCGCAACGTGGTGAACGCCGACAGCGGCTGTGTATGAGTCGTCATGCCGGTAACGGTAACCTCTCACCCATGTCGAGCAACTTCGAGCACTCGGTCTCCTACCCGTTCTCCGCCACGGACTATTGGGCGCTGATCACGACCGAGCAGTACTGGCGTGATCTGTTGGCCGCCACAAACTCCGATCACGGCTCGCTCGAGTCGTTCGAGATCGATGGGGACGCGGTGACGGTCGCCACGAAGCAGGGCGTCGACGAGTCGAACCTGCCCAAAGCCGTCACCTCGATCCGCCCCGGCGACCTGGAGATTCCGCGCACGTGTGTCTTCCGGCTCTCCGGCGAGACCGTGATCGGGCGGATGGAGGCGTCGGTGACGGGAGCGCCGGCCAAGATCTTCGGCGACATCGTGATCAGCGGTGCGCAGGCAACTGCGCAGTACACGGGTGTCGTCGACGTGTCGATCCCGTTTGTCGGCGGACGAGTGGAGAAAGCCGTGATCGAGCAGGTCGTTCACCTCCTCGATGCGGAGCACGACGCCACCGTCGATTTTCACCAGGGTTAGCCAGACGGTTACTCTGAGCGGCATGGCACGACGGCTCAGTTACTCCGCCCGCTACGAGCACTCGGCGGAAAAGCTCTACCAGGCGCAGATGAAGCGGCAGTACTGGGACGATCTCATGGACGGATTCCGGGAACTGACACCGGTCTCGAACGTCGAGGAGTTCGAGACCGGCTCCGGCGGAATGCGGGTCGTCCTCAAGCAGACGCTCACCCGTGACATGCTGCCGCCGATCGCGCAGACGGTGATGATGAAGGACATGGTCATCACCCGCGTCGAGACGCTCGGCGCATTCGACGCCGTAAGCACCCCCGGCACGTACACGGCGTCTATCCCGGCAGGCCCCGGTTCGTTGGCCGGCGAGCAGGAACTGTTCGACACCGAGACGGGCTGCACGGTCCGCAAGACCACCGAGGTCAAGGTCTATCTGCCGTTCGTCAGCGGAAAACTCGAACAGCTCATGCTCGTGAACCTCGTCGACCTGTTCCGCGGGGAAGCGGAGTTTACTGCGGAGTGGGTCGGCAAGAACCTGGCCTGATCGGCCGACACGGCCGTACCCGGCCGCCGTGTGTCTACTATGAGCGCATGTCGAGGCCAGATCACGGTCAGCCGCCGTACGGCCAGTATCCCTACGGTCAGCCGCCGGGGAATTCGAACGTCGCCCGCGGCATCGTGATCGGCCTGGCGATCGCATGCGTCCTCGCCCTGATCGTCGCCGCTGTGGTGATCTGGGTGAAAGTCGCCAACACCGACGATCGAGGCGACCCGGCGATCGCGGTCGAGACCGTCGAGGCGCAGCAGAGCGCAGATCCGCAACCGGCGACGGTCGTCGCCGACCCGGAGGCGGATGCGGCATCGACGCTCGCATCGCAGTCGCAGACCGACACGGCAGCTGTCCGTGCAGGCTATGACGGCCGCTGGGTCGCCCAAGTCAGCGCCAAATGGCCTGGTGTCGTGGCAGAGGGTCGGACCTGGGACAATCAGTCGATCCTCGCCGAGTACGAGAGAATGAAGGCCCGCTACCCGAATGTGAAGTTGCTCCGGTCGTCGGACTGGCCGGTGTTCTCCAGTCCGAACTGGTGGATCATCGTGTCGGCGCAGCCGTTCGCGGATTCCGAGCATGCGTTGTCGTGGTGCGTCAGCCAGTCCCTCGACAAGGATCATTGTCTCGCCAAGCTGGTGAGTTCGACGAGCGGGCCCGAAGGCTCCACGCGCTACCAGCACTGACCGACTGACGTTTCTCGAGGAGGAGTTCGCGTGCGACTCGCGATGGCCCAGATTTCCACCGGCACCGATACGCAGGAGAACCTGGCCAGGATCGTCGACGAGACGCGGCGCGCGGCATCCGAGGGCGCCGAGTTGATCGTGTTCCCCGAGGCTGCGATGTGCCGGTTCGGTGTCTCGTTGCGCGACGTGGCACAGCCCCTGGACGGTCCGTGGGCGTCCGCGGTGTCCGGTGTCGCAGACGAGACTGGTGTCGCCGTGATCGCCGGAATGTTCACGCCGTCCGACGGGGGTCGGATCCGCAACACTCTCCTGGTCGCGCGGCCAGGTCTTGAGCGCCTGGCCTACCACAAGATCCACTTGTTCGACGCATTCGGATTCCGGGAGTCCGACACGATCGCGGCAGGCGATGATCCGCTCGTCTTCGACCTCGGCGGGAGCCGGATCGGGGTGGCCACGTGCTACGACATCCGCTTCCCGGAGCTGTTCACCGAACTAGCCCGACGCGGTGCGCAACTCATCGTGGTGCCGGCCTCGTGGGGGGCCGGGCCCGGCAAGCTCGCGCAGTGGCAGTTGTTGGCGTCGGCGCGTGCGCTGGATTCGACGTCGTACCTGGCGGCGGTCGGTCAGGCGTTGCCGAGCGATGCCGCGGTTCGAGAATCCTCAGCCCCCACGGGGATAGGGCATAGCCGAATCTCAGATCCGTTGGGTAGCGTTGTCGCCGACTACGATTCCGGCGAGCGGGTGGATCTGCACGATCTCGACCTGTCCCGGACCGAGAAGGCGCGTGCGGCGCTGGCGACGCTCGCCAACCGCCGGGATATTCCCCGCCTGGATGGGACGGATGCGAAGTGACAGATCACGATAAGAACGAGACAGGCCAGGACAAGAACGAGCAGGGCCCGAACCCGGAGCCCGAAGAGAACCCGACTCCCGAAGTGACCCCGACGTCGGAAGTAGCCTCGACGCCGGACGAGGCCCCGACGGGCGAAGTCGTCACCGGCCCGATCGACCAGGGGCGTGTTCCGCCGCAGGTGCAGCCTCCGCACACACCCCAAACCCCAACACCCCAAGCCCACACCCCCCAGCCCAGGCAACAACCAGAGCCGCCGACGCACGCGTATTCGCAGGCGCATCCGTCGACCAAGCAGATGGAGGCACAGGGGACCGGCGAGTTCGGACCGGCAGGCGGGCCGCCGACGGGACCGCCGCCTCCACCGGTCACCCGTTCTGCGCCCGCGGGCAACAAGAAGCGCCGTCGTCGCACGTATTCGCTCGTCGCGGTTGCACTGGTCTTGGTCCTGATCATCGCGGGTGTCGGCACCGAGTTGTACATGCGCAACAAGGTGACCGGGTGCATCGAGAACGCTTTCGGCGATCTGACGGGTGCGTCGACGGAGGTCTCCGTCTCGCGTAAGCCGATGCTGTTATCGGTGTTCGGCAGTGACGTCCCGTGGGTTCAGGTCGATACGAGCGACGGCGACGCCGCCGACATGCGCCTGCACGCGCGGGCCGAAGGCATCAGCACCGACGGCGGAACGGTTAAGCATCTCGAGGGCAATGGAATCCTGCCGTACAACCGGATCACCGAACTGAGCAATCAGTCGGAGAGCCAGGGCAGCGCGAAGATCACCGGTATCACCGCCGACGAGAACGCAGGGACGATCAAGGTCGCCACTGAAGTGCCTATCGCGATCATCTCGGTTCCCGCTACCGTGACCCTCAAACCTAAGCTGGCCGACGGCGCCGTCTCCTTCGAGGTGACCGACGCTACCGCGCTCATGTTCGGTCTGCCGCCGGACTTCGCGCAACCCATCGTCGACCAGGTGACAGAGTCGATGTTCGGTCCACTGTTCAAGCAGATCAAGGTCGACAAGTTCACGGTCGGCAAGACCGGTGTCGACTTCAGTTTCGCCGGTGACGACGTGAACATGAAGGCCGCGTCCGAGTCGAATTCGTCGGGCGAATCGTCGGGCGGCTGCTCGATCTAGAGCCTGGTTCGACAGCCGGTCAGGTGAAGACCACCGTCTTGCGCCCGTGGACGAGGACACGGTCCTCGAGGTGCCACCGGACTCCGCGCGACAGGACGAGGGCTTCGATGTCGCGACCTTGACGGACCATGTCGGCGGTCGAGTAGTCGTGGTTGATGCGGCTGACGTCCTGCTCGATGATCGGGCCCGCGTCGAGGTCGGCGGTCACGTAGTGGCAGGTGGCGCCGATCAGTTTGACGCCGCGATCGAACGCCTGGTGGTACGGGCGTGCACCGATGAAGCTCGGCAGGAAGCTGTGGTGGATGTTGACGGCCCGCCCGGCCCACGCCTTGCACAGATCGGCGGGCAGGATCTGCATGAACCGCGCGAGGACGATCGCGTCCGGCGAGTACCCGTCGACCAGTTCCTGCAGTCGGACGAACGCCGCAGCCTTACCGTCGGCCGGGAACGGTACGTGGTGGAACGGTACACCGAACCGTGTGGTCAACTCCTCGAGGTCTCGGTGGTTGCCGATCACGGCGCGGATGGTGGCCGGGAACTCGCCGCGCTCGGCCCGACCGAGCAGATCGATGAGGCAGTGGCTGTCCCGGCTGACGAGTAGGACGACGGACTTCTCGGTACCGGTGTCGGTCAGCGACCATTCGGCGTTCGGTCCGATCCTCCCGGCCACGTCGGCGAAGCGTCGCCTGAGCTCGTCGACGTCGAGAGCGACGCTGTCGGCGCGGATCGCCTGCCGGGTGAAGAACCAGCCGGACTGCTCGTCCGAGTGGTACCTGGCCTCGGTGATCCAGCCGCCGATCTCGGCGATGAATCCGGAGATCGCCGCGACGATGCCGGTGCGGTCGGGGCAGCCGAGGGTCAGGACCAGCCGTCGGTCGTCGTCCTGGGGCGCGGGCGAGGCGGGTGCGGGAGAGGAGGGTGTGGAGGTGCTCACCCAGTCAAGTGTGCCAAGCTCGTATCTTGTGACGAAAAGCAACCTGAACAGGGCGGCGGTCGCGGCCCTCGTCGACCACACGCTCCTACGTCCCGAAGCGACTCGTGCCGATGCCGAGACGACCGTCGCCGAAGCGGCCGACCTCGGCGTCTACTCGGTGTGTCTGTCGCCGTCGATGCTGCCGATCGAGACGGGGTCGGTGACGACCTGCGTCGTCGCGGGCTTTCCGTCTGGCAAGCACCATTCGTTGGTGAAGGCCGCCGAGGCGCGTTTCGCCGTTGAGAACGGCGCGCAGGAGATCGACATGGTGATCGACGTCGGCGCAGCCGTCGCCGGGAGCTACGACGAGGTATTCGCCGACGTTCTGACCGTTCGAGAGGGCGCCGGAGCCGACACCGTGCTCAAAGTGATCGTCGAGTCGGCGATCCTGTTGGAGACGATCGGCGACGACGGGCTGGCCGAGGTGTGCCGTAAGGCCGTCGCGGGCGGAGCCGATTTCGTGAAGACGTCGACCGGGTTCCACCCGTCCGGTGGTGCGAGCGTCCATGCGGTACAGGTGATGCGCGAAGCGGTCGGGCCGTCGGTCGGAGTCAAGGCGAGCGGTGGAATCCGGTCGGCCGAGCTCGCTGCGGAACTGATCGAGGCGGGTGCTACCCGCCTGGGTCTGTCCGGCTCGCGTGCCGTTCTGGCGGGTTTCCCCGAATAGTCGCCCCGAGGGGGAGGCCGACCGTCTCAGACGACGGCCAGCGGATCGACGTAGACCGCCGACAGAGCGACGGCAACGGCCGCCGCCTCGGGGACGTGGATGCCGAAACACGTCGGGACGATCTCCAGAGGTCGCTCGATCAGGGTGGCGGCGTCGAAGGCGGCCTGGACGGGGGCGAGCCCTTGCGGGTGGGCGGCGAACGCGTCACCCGCGACAACGATCTCGTCGGGGTTCACCACGTCGCGCATCGCCGCGACGGACTGTCCGAGGATTCGCGCCCGTTCGTCGGCGAGCCGATTGGCCCCGGGCTCGATGCCGAGACGTTCGGCGGCGTCGTGCAGCGATTGCGTGCCGATCACCGCCTGCAGCGGCGCGACGGGGGTGTCGGCGAGTGCTCCGGGGACCACGGTGAGGCCGGCGATCGTCCCTGCGCCCCGGGCAGGCTGATAGACCTGCCCGCTGAATGTCATCGCCATGCCGACGGTCTCGCGAGCATAGAAGAACAGGCCCGATGGCCCCCGGGCGGTCGCGCCGGACAGGATGAGTTCGGCGGCGGCCATCGCCTGGACGTGTTCGGACACCGACACAGGCACATCGAGGGCCGCGGTCAGTTCGTCGCCGAGCGGTTGGCGCCGCCACCCGAGAATGGGATGGTCGACGACGCCCGACTCGGTGTCGACCGCTCCGCCGATCGCGACGCCGCCCCAGAGGACGCGTCGGCCAGAGAAGCGATTCGCGAGGACCCTCAACTGGGCGCACAGATCGGTGATGTCGGTCGTCCGCACGGCGTGCGAATACAGGGTGCGTCCGCGCAGGTCGGCGATCACAAGAACGGTGCGGCGAGCGCCGACGTGCATACCGACGACGCAGAAGTGGTCGCGGTCGATGGTCAGCGGTAGTTTCGGCCTGCCGATGGCCCCCGGATCCACGAGGTCGGCGCGTTCGGTGACGAGCCGCGCGTCGAGCAATGCGTTGACCTGGCGGTTGACGGTTGCCGGAGACAGGTCGACGGCGGCAACGATCTGGTCGCGGGTGACCGGACCGTGCACCCGGATCGCGTGCAAGACGGCGGCGGTCGGTCCGGTCCCGATGCGCAGACTCGCCGGGACCACTCCACTACCGATCATGGCGTCGAATCTAGCAGCCCCGCAACGAACGGACGCGTCTCTTAGACTTAAGAACCATGGCTACTTCAACTGAGTCCGACGGCAGGCCGCAGCGCAGAGTCGCAGTGGTGACCGGCGCGAGTTCGGGTATCGGCGAGTCGACGGCTCGCGCGTTGGCAGACGACGGCTACCACGTCGTCGTCGGTGCGCGGCGGACGGACCGGATCGAATCACTGGCGACCGAGATCGGTGGCCGCGCACAACATCTCGATGTCACGGACGCCGAGTCGGTCGAGACCTTCGTCGCGTCGCTCGACCGAGTGGACGTGCTGGTCAACAATGCGGGCGGCGCCAAGGGGTTGGCCACGGTCGCCGACGCCGACCTCGATGACTGGCGATGGATGTGGGAGACCAACGTCATCGGCACTCTTCGAGTCACGAAGGCGATGCTGCCGTTGTTGGAGGCGTCCGGGGACGGTCTGATCGTGACGATCACGTCGATCGCCGCGATCGAAGCCTACGACAACGGTTCCGGGTACACGGCAGCCAAACACGGCCAGTCGGTTCTGCACCGGACGTTGCGGCCCGAGCTGCTGGGAAAGCCGATCCGGCTCACCGAGATTTTGCCAGGCATGGTCGAGACCGAATTCTCGCTCGTCCGGTTCGACGGAGACGCCCAGCGCGCCGATGCCGTCTACGACGGGCTCACCCCGTTGAGCGCAGCCGACGTCGCCGAGGTGATCGCGTTCGCGGCCTCCCGTCCACCGCATGTGAATCTCGACCGGATCGTGCTGATGCCGCGCGATCAGGCGAGCGCGCGCCGCAATATCAAGACCGGGTAGTCGCGGCCCGCAGCTCGACGGCCGCAGTCAGCACTTCTGCGACCTCTGCGGTGCCTGCGATACGGAATTTCGCGGCGGTCGCGCCGTCGCCGACCTTGATGCCGACGTCGCCTGGCAGATTCAGGTGAGCGAATGCCTTCTCATCGGTGATGTCGTCTCCGAGATACAGGACCGCCTGGGCGTGGACGCGGTCGCGGAGCCTGTCTAAGGCATGACCCTTGCTCGTCTCGATGACGGCGAGTTCGATGACGGACTTGCCGTGTGTCACGTGGACTCCGGACCACGACGCGGGGCCTTCGACGGCGAGCGTGAGTGCGGCACGGGCATCGTCGTCGGATGCGTTCCGGACATGCAGTGTGGTGCTCACTGGCTTCGTCTCGACGCTGGTGTCGGGGAATCGTGCTGTGATGGACTCGAATTCGTCGACGACGGCGGCCAGGAGCGCCTTCTGCTCGGCGGTGAGCGGCTCGTCGAATCCAGATTCGAACTCGGCACCGTGACTGCCGACGAGAGTAACCGGATCACCCAGGCCGGACAGCGTCGCCAGGTCCTCACGCGCCCGCCCGGACACGAGTGCAGACCATGTGCCGGGGAGTTCGGCCGCGGCGGCCAACGCAGCCGTCGACGCCGGGTCGGCCGCCGCGTCTTCGGGACGGGACACGATCGGGGCGACACAGCCGTCGTAATCGGAGGCGATGAGCACGCGGTCGAGCGAGGCGAACTCGGCGAGCGCGTAACCCAGCGGAGTCGCTCGCCCCGCCACACTCACCGCCCGGCCTCGTTGTCGACGGCCTCGTTGGCGGCCGCCGCCCCCGATAGACACTGCAGGAAGCTCCGCGACCACAGGTCGACGTCGAAGTCGAGGACCTGCTGGTGCAGGGCCGACATCCGCGCCCGCCGAGACTCCGGGTCGTCGGTCACCGCGCGAGCGACGACGTCCTGCACACTCTGGGGGTCGTACGGATTCACCAGGTACGCCCGGTCCATCTCGGTGGCGGCCCCCGTGAACTCGCTGAGAACCAGCGCCCCGCCGAGATCGGCGCGGCAGGCCGCGTACTCCTTGGCGACGAGATTCATGCCATCCCTCAGCGGGGTCACGAGCATGACGTCGGCGGCCAGGAAATAGGCGAGTAACTCGTCTCGGGGCACAGGTTTCAGCAGGTATCGGACCGGCGGATTCATCACTGTCCCGTGGGTGCCGTTGATGTGGGCGACGGACTGCTCGATTCGGTTGCGCACCTTGATATAGCTGTCGACGTTCTCCCGGCTCGGACTGGCCAACTGGACGAGGACGGTGCTGGCGGGATCGAGGCGTCCGTCGCGGAACAGGGCGTCGAGCGCATTGAGGCGGACGTCGATGCCCTTCGTGTAATCGAGACGGTCGACGCCGAGCAGGATGGTCGTCGGATCGCCGAGCTCGGCGCGGATCTCGGCGGCGCGTTCGGTCATCGCCGAGGCCTGCTCGGCGACGGCCGCGGCGTCCACCGAGATCGGAAACGATCCGACGCGCACCGTCCGAGCCCCGTCGCGAATCGTGCCGAGACCGTCCCGGACTCCGACTGGGTCGCAGGACGCCTCGAGACGCAGCACTCGGCGCACGAGCGTCAGGAAGTTCTCGGCTCCGCCGGGAAGGTGGAACCCGATGAGATCGGCGCCGAGGAGGCCGCGGAGCAGTTCCGCACGCCAGGGCAGACGCGCGAACAGCTCGTACGACGGGAAAGGGATGTGCAGGAAGAAGCCGATGCGCAGGTCGGGACGGAGTTCGCGGAGCAGCGCCGGGACGAGTTGAAGCTGATAGTCGTGCACCCACACGGTCGCTCCGGTGTCGGCGGCCTCTGCGGCGGCCTGCGCGAACCTCTTGTTGACGTCGACGTAGGTCGTCCACCAGTCGTGGTCGAAGACCGGCTCCACGAGGAGATCGTGGTAGAGCGGCCAGAGGGTCGAGTTGGCGAAACCCTCGTAGTAGTCGGCGATCTCGTCGCTCGACAGCGGAACCGAGCGGATGTCGATTCCGTCGATCTGCGGGTTGTCGGACGAGTCCGGCGCCCCGCTCCAGCCGACCCACGCGCCCGAATGAGAGGCGAGGGTCGGGGTCAATGCCGTGACGAGCCCGCCGGGTGCACGCTTCCACGTGGTGGACCCGTCGGGCTCGACGCGTTTGTCGACCGGCAGACGATTGGCGACTACGACGAAGTCAGCCATACCGGATCAGACTGCCGGTTCGTCCGGTGCGATTCCGAGCATCGAGAGGAGCATCCGGCATTCGTCGGCGTCGGTGGCGTACGCAGCGACGACGCGACGCGCAGAGAGCGCGGTCTCGTCGGCGATGGTTACCAGTTCCTCGTCTGTCGCGATCTCAGTGGTCTTAGCAGGCATGAGACCGATTCTACCGTGTGCCCGTTTCAGAGGTGTCGGTCGGCGTTGGCGACGATCGCGTCCCGAACGTATTGCGCCAGCCCCGGCTCGAGGTCGTCGTAGGTGGCGGTGAAACGCGGATCACTCACATACATCTCGCCGAGACACCGATGGAACTCGTGGTCGCAGTCGTAGAAGCGGTCGTTCATGGCCAGCCGCGCACGTTCGGCGACAGCGACGGCGACGTCGCCGTCCGCGGGCTCGCCCGCCCGTTTGGCCGCGATGAACGCGGCGTTCGTCGCGTCCTGCTCGTCCTTGATCTGCGCCCAGTCGGCCTTCGTGTACTGCGCGGTCCGTGCCTGCGACTGCGCCCACCTGTCGGTGTCGCCCCACCGTCGCTCCGCTTCGGCCTGGTACTCGTCGGAGAACCCGTAGCCGAACAGCTCGCGCATGTCCTCGTCGGTCGCCGGTCGATTGTTCATTTCTCGCTCCAATGCTTGATCGATCGCGTCGACGAGCGTGTCGAGCTCGTCACGCCTGGCGGTGACGGTGGCACGCTGCCTGCGAAGATGGTCGACGGCATCGTCGGACCCGTCGAGCAGGTCGGCGATCTCGTCGAGAGGCATCTCGAGCCTGCGGTACACCACGATCTGCTGCAGCCGCAGCAGATCCGCCTCGGTGTAGAGCCGGTATCCGGCGCCGCTCCGTTCGGTGGGGCGCAGCAGTCCGATCTCGTCGTAGTGGTGCAGAGTCCGCACCGTGACGCCCGAGAGCTCGGCGAGCCGTCCCACCGTCCAGGTGGTGTCCTTGCGTGTCATCATCACGCCTTCGATCGTCGGGCCTCACGTCGCGTGAGGGTCAAGCGTTGGCGCCGTTGCTCTTCCCGTGCGGCTTTCGGATAACAGGTTTTCGCAGTTCAGGGCGCTGTGGAATCCGAATGAGTCCGCTGGGGATGTGGGGCCGGCGTAGCGACCGGGCGATGAATTCACCGAGGGTGACGCCGGCGGCGAGCGCGCAACCGGTCGTCAACGCGGCAGCCACTTGGCTGAACCCGGTCAGTGATTGGTCGCTCATGATCCCGTACAGACCTCGGTAGATCGCCAGACCCGGCAGCAGGGGGGTGATGCCTGCGACGGCGACGACGAGCGGGGGAGTGAGGGCGCGGCGGGCGGCGAGACCACCGACGAGGCCGACCACGACGGCGGCCGTCGCCGAACTCAGGATGGTGCCGGTGTCGGTGAGGGCCAGGCCGAACGCGACCGCGGACGCGACGGCGCCCGCACCGAGAGCGACGGGGATGGCGCGCCGCTCGGCATAGCTGCCGACGGCGAATGCTCCCGCCGCTACCGCCCCGCCGACGATGCGGGCAGCGAGATCAGCTGGACCGAAGGGCATCTCGGTTCCCAGACCGGGTAGGACGACGCCGGCGCCCTCGACGATCCGCAGCCCGAGTGCGACACCCGCGAGAATCCCGCCGGTCAGCAGGACGACTTCGGAGAACCGGGCCGTGCCGGTGATCGGGGCTCCGGTGATCGCGTCCTGCACCGAGCCGACCAAGGAGAGGCCGGATAGGAGCACGACAATGCCTGCCGCGATGATCTGCGACGGCATGAACGACGGACCGAGGCTTAACTCCTCACGCCAGTGAAACAGGAGCGCTGCAGGCACGATGGCGATGAAGCCGCCCGCGAACTGCTGGAAGAAGATCGGTGTCCCTGCTCGCGCCAGCCGCCGGTTGAGGCTGACGATGATGATCGTCGTGATGAATGCGGTGAACCAGACGACCCAGGTGCCGCCGAGCAGGATCGAGATACCCGAGGCCATCACGCCCCACCCCGCGGTCGCGATCCAGTACGGATAGGGGTGGGGAGCGCGGGTGATCTCGTCGACGATGCCGTGCGCGGTCGCCGGGCTGATCGCGAGGTGCCGGATGCGGCGGACCAGTCGGTCGACGTGGGCCAGGCGGGTGAAGTCGAGAGACCTCGCGTAGACGGTGCGGACGCACGTCACGGGAGGAAGATTGTTTCCGCGCTGGGCGCACACGATGATCGTGTTGAACGTGACGTCGATATCGACGTCCTCGAGGCCGTAGATACCTGCGACGAACTCGATCTGTCGTCGAGTATCGATCGCGCCGGTCCCCGAATCGAGGAGGACGGCCCCGATCTTCGCAGCGAGGTCGAGGACCTCGGTGATCGCAGCTTCGTCGTCGATCGCGATCGGTTTGCGCGGCGCGACGAAGATGCTGCCCGGCTCGATCGTGTCGATCGTCGCCTGAGCTGTTCCGAGAACCCTGTTGAGCCCTCGGCGGATGAACGCACGCACGTGCGCTGCCCCCTCTCGGTTATTTCGGTCGGTGCGTGGTGCCGCGACTACTACAGAGACGATGCTAGTCCCGGACACATGAGGGGCGACCGTTATACTTTGGCCGCACGCCTCCTTAGCTCAGTGGTAGAGCACTCGCCTTGTAAGCGAGCGGTCGTCAGTTCAATCCTGACAGGGGGCTCCACCACGTCTCCTCCGGTTACTTCGCCGGGGGAGACGTGTGCGTTGCAGAGTGTGATCGAGCTAGCCCTGTCATCGACGGAGTAACCCTCTCATCTGATTCGCACGATCTTCTCAGTGACCGTCTGTACGTTCGCGACCGTGACTTCAACAGCTGACAATGTCGTACAGACCCGCTATCTGGACGGGTGGTCGCGGACCAACGGGGTCCACGCGGCGGTACTGGCGACTCGCGACGTGGACGCCATCGCTCGTGCCGTCTCGCGAGTCGCCGACGACGCGGCCGACGACCCTCGGTACCTGCGGCACGGGGTGATCGCGCGGGGGCTCGGGCGCTCCTATAACGAGTCCGCGCAGAACCGTGCGGGTCTCACCATCGACATGACGGCTCTCGATTCGATTCACCGGATCGACAGCGAGGAGCTGTTCGTCGACGTCGACGCCGGTGTCAGCCTGGACACGCTGCTTCGCGCTTTGGTCCCGCGTGGATTGTGGCTTCCGGTTCTACCCGGAACCAGGCAGGTCACCGTCGGCGGGGCCATCGCCCACGATGTCCACGGCAAGAGCCACCACAGCACCGGCAGCTTCGGCGACCAGGTTGTCGACCTCGACCTGCTCGTCGCCGACGGCCGCGTCCTCACCGTGGCGCCCGACGGGACACCCGACGACCCGGACGGATCGCTGTACTGGGCGACCGTCGCGGGCCTCGGACTCACCGGCATCGTGCTCAGGGCACGCCTCCGGGTTCAGCCCACCACGACCGCCTACTTTCTCGCCGACGGCGTCGTCACCCATAGCGTCGAGGAGACGATCGAGCTGCACCGCGGCCAATGGTGCAACCCGACCGATCAGGACGTCGACTACAGCGCGGGCTGGTTCGACGCCGTGAGCAAGGGACCGAGGCTCGGGCGCGGCTACTTCACTCGGGGCAGGCTGGCGACCGTCGACGAACTGCCCGCGAAACTGCGGAAGGACCCGTTGAAATTCGACGCCCCGAAATACCTGACGGTGCCGGACGTCTTTCCGAGCGGGTTGGGCAACCGATACACGTTCGGGGCGATGAGCGAGGCGTACTTCCGCACCGGCTCGGACTACACCGGGAAGATCCACAACATCACCGGCTTCCTGCACCCGCTCGACGTCATGGGCGAATGGAACCGGTTCTACGGGCGGCGAGGATTCCTGCAGTACCAGTTCGTGATCCCGCCGGAGAATATCGACGCGTTCGCGCCGCTGCTGCGGGCTGTTCGGCGTTCGGGACACGCGAGTTTCCTCAACGTCCTGAAGATGTTCGGCCAGGGGAACCGCGCCCCGCTGTCGTTTCCGACGGCGGGACTGACGGCGACGTTCGACTTCGGGATCTCCCGAGGCCTCGACCGGCTCGTCGCCGACCTGGACCGCCGCGTCCTCGACGCAGGCGGGCGTCTTTACACGGCGAAGGACTCGGTGACCTCACCCGCGACGTTCGCCGCGATGTATCCGCGGTTGGACGAGTGGATCGAGGTCCGGCGACGCATCGACCCGACCGGGGTGTTCGTCTCCGACATGGCGAAGCGTCTGGGACTGGTGTGAGAGCTCGTGGTACGCGGTTCAGTAGAGGGCCAGAAGATCGGTGCGCAGATCTTCTTGCGGCGTCGTCGACGGGTCGTTGACGTAGATCTCGATCATCGCGCGGGGCGTCCCGCCGCCGTTGACCTTGTGGACCTCCAGCAATGAGTCCCATGCCGACCCCAGGCCGTCGAAGCCGCCGATATGACTCATGATCAGTGCGGGGCCGGAGGGAAAGACCTCGTTGGCGATGTCGCCGAAGTCGTCGACCTCGACCGGGCCCGCGACCGGGAAGCCGATCGTGAGGTCGAAGACGTCGGTCGGGTCGCCTTCGTACATCGCGTACGGCGGGCCGGCGGGCCGAGTCTGCGCGAGGGTGTGGAACGACTCGTCGAAGATGTCCCGAAGGTCGTCGAGCCGTACGTCGTAGAAGCGTTGGGTGACGACGTCGATCCCATCGGGCAGCGTCAGCTCCATCGGCTGAAGAAAGGAGTCTTCGCGGAAGAACAGCGGGATGCTCATGTCAGTGAGCGTACGGACGCGTGGAGGCGCTCGCACTGCGAGACCGGGACCTCTGACGGCACAATGGTCCTCGTGCACTCCGATGATCTGGTCGTCGACACCTCCTATGGACCGATCCGAGGCGTCTCGGGCGATTCCATCGACGTCTGGAAGGGCATCGCCTATGCGCGACCGCCGGTCGGCGAACTGCGGTGGCGACATGCGGAGGAACCCGCGTATCACGCCGACGTCGTCCCGGCCGATGCCTTCGGGCCCGTCTGCCCGCAGCCGGTGATGCAGGTGATCGAACTCGCCGACGGCGCCCGCCAGGAGGAGGACTGTCTCTACCTGAACGTCGCGACACCGCGGGGAGCCGCCGCGAGCGACGCGGAGCTCCCGGTCATGGTGTGGATCCACGGCGGTGCATACCTGTGCGGGGCGGGGTCGCAACCGATGTACAACCCGGTCTCCCTGATCACCACGGGCAACAGCGCTGGCACGCCGACGGTGATCGTCACCGTGAACTATCGGATGGGTGCGTTCGGTTTCACCGATCTGTCCGCGTGGTCGACGGCCGACCAGACGTACGAGGCCAACTGCGGAATGTCCGACGTGCTCGCCGCACTGCGGTGGGTGCACCGCAACATCGCGGGTTTCGGCGGCGACCCGTCGAACGTCACCGTGTTCGGCGAGTCCGCGGGCGGCGGCATCGTCACCACCCTCCTGACGATGCCCGACGCAGAAGGTCTGGTGCACCGGGCGATCGCCCAGAGCTCACCCGCCACGAGCGTCTACGGACGCGAACGGGCCGAGAAGCACGCCGAGATCATGCTCGCCCCGATGCCACAGGAGAAGGTCCGGCCCGGGATGCTCCGCAACGTGCCGGTCGGCGCGCTCGTCGCCGGGTCGCAGCGGGCGTTCCTGACGGTGCCGCGCGACTTCCCCGGCACCATCGCGCACACTCCCGTCATCGACGGCGACCTGATCCCCGACGATCCGCTGCGCGTGTACGACGCCGACGCCTCATTGCCCGTGCCGCTGTTGATCGGCACCAACCGGCACGAGACGTCCCTGTTCAAGTGGATGTCGTCGCCGTTGATGCCGGTGAAGTCCGAGCACGTGGACGCGATGTTCGCGCACATCGGCACCGAGCAGCCCGACCTCCCGTTGCCCGAGCCCGACTACCTCGACGAGACATACCAGCATGTGAAGGCGCGCGTGCGGAGCATGGCGATCTCCCGCGACATCGGGTTCCGGATGCCTGCGCTGTGGATCGCCGAAGCCCAGCACCGGCAGGCATCGGTGCATCTCTACCGCTTCGACTGGGCGACGCCGTTGCTGCGCTTCATCGGATTCGGCGCCGCCCACGCCACCGAACTGCCGTACGTGTGGGGCAATCCGGCGTCCACCAAGCGTGATCCGATGTACCGGCTCGGTGGTCGCCAGACCGGAGACGAGGTGTGTCGTCGTGTGCAGCGTCGCTGGCTGAACTTCGCCGCGTCGGGGGATCCGCAGGTGGGGAACGGCCGCAACGACGGGGAACGCGTGCGGTGGGAGTCGTACACCGACGACCGGCATGCGTCGCTGCGGATCGGTGCCGACGACGTCGCTGTGGTCGGGCTCGACGACGCGATGCTGCAGGCGTGGGGCGAGGAGGCGTTGAGTTTCCGATGAGCCGTCCACGCGTGCGCAGGCACGGATCGCAGAAGCTGTTCGACGGCGGGTTCGCCTACAGTGCGGAGGTCTCCGGTGCGTCGGTGCTCCACACGGCGGGGGTGTCGCCGCTCGACTCGCACGGGGACATCGTCGGGCCCGACGACCCCATCGCGCAGGTCCGATACGCGTTCGGACTCCTGCTCGTGTTGCTCGACGAGCGGGGAGCCGCGATCGACGACATCGTCAAGCTGACGGTCTACGTCGCGACATCCGATCGCACCGATCTCGCCGCTGTCTGGGAGGCGTTGGCACCCGAGTTCGGCGGCGACATCCCGCCGGCCGTGATCGTCGCGGTCACCGTGTTGCCGTATCCGGGGCAGCGTGTGGAATTCGACGCCGTCGCGGCACTGCCTGGCGCGGTGCTGGCATGACCCGCCCGTTCGTGGACGACGCTCAGCGCCGCAACCGGTTCCAGCGACGTCACTTGCTGGCAGGCGAATCGCCGGACGCGACCGAGGTAGCCGACATCGCCGACGCCATGGTCGGACTCCACGCGACCACCGCCTCGAGCGTGCACCTGTCGGCGTGGGCGCGCAGCCCCGGCATCCGACCGGAGACCGTCGACGCCGCACTCTACGCCGAGCGAAGTGTGGTCAAGCAACTCGCGATGCGGCGGACGCTGTTCGTGATGAGCCGCCCGATCCTCGCCGATGCCGTCGGCGCGGTCGGCAGTCGCGTGGCCGCGTCCGAACGGACCAACATGCTGCGAGATCTGCGGCGTGAGGACGGCCCGCCGGACCCGGAAGCGTGGATCGCGGACGCCCGTGCCGCGGTGCTCGGACTGTTGGACGGTGCCGAACTGACCGCAGCGCAAGTGCGGAAGGCGTTGCCCGACTTCGATATCGCGATCATGCGGGATGCCGGGAAGAAATACGGCGGTCCGTCGGCGATGCTGCCGCGACTGCTCAATCACCTGGCCGCCGCGGGCGAGGTCGTCCGCGGATCCAACCGTGGCGACTGGGTGGTGTCCCGGCCGGGTTGGACGTCCATGGAGTCGTGGCTCGGCGAGCCGCTCCCGGCGGTGACCGTTGCCGACGGTCACCGGGATCTGGTTGCCCGCTGGCTGCGATCGTTCGGCCCCGGTACCGAGACCGATCTCGTCTGGTGGCTCGGGTCCACCAAGACGGCAGTCCGTGCCGCGCTCGCCGCTCTCGACGTCGTGGAGGTCGACCTGTCGTCCGGCGACATCGGTTATCTACTGGCCGACGATGTCGAACCCGTCGATCCGGTCGAGCCGTGCGCGATGCTGCTGCCCGGACTCGATCCGACGACGATGGGGTGGAAGAAGCGCACGTTCTATCTCGACGACGGCCACGTCGAGCACCTCTTCGACACCAACGGCAACGGTGGGCAGACCGCGTGGTGGGACGGCCGGATCGTCGGCGGGTGGGTTCAGCAGGACGAGCCGGGAGACGGCGCTGTTCGCATTCAGCTACTGGAAGAGGTTCCCTCTGAAGGTGTTCGGGCGCTGGAGGCGAAGGCGGACGAGCTCGCCGAATGGCTGGGCGATGTCCGGCTCACTCAAGGCGTGTTCGCCTCCCCGATGATGAAGAACTCGGTTCACAGGAATCTCCCAGCGTAAGGACAGCACTAACGGAGACGCGACGTGCATCATTGACTGCTATGAGCCAGACCCCTGCCGCCAGAGTTCTCGTCGTCGACGACGAGGAGAACATCCGTGAACTGCTGTCGGTGTCATTGAAATTCCAAGGCCACGAAGTGCGGACCGCCGCGGACGGTCCGGCGGCCATCGACATCGCTCGTACCTACCGGCCCGGCGTGCTGATCCTCGACGTGATGATGCCGGGCATGGACGGATTCGGGCTCTTGCGCAGGCTCCGGGCCGACGGGATCGACGCACCCGCCCTGTTCCTGTCCGCGCGGGACTCGGTGGAGGACAAGGTCAACGGGCTCACCATCGGCGGGGACGACTACGTGACCAAACCGTTCAGCCTCGAAGAGGTCGTCGCACGGATCGGAGTGTTGTTACGCCGTAACGGATACGGTGACAAGGCCACCGAACCGTCGCGGATCGTGTTCGCCGACATCGAGTTGAACGAGGACACGCACGAAGTGTTCAAGGACGGTGAACTCGTCTCATTGTCGCCGACCGAGTTCACGCTGCTGCGCTACTTCATGGTGAACGCCGGGACGGTTCTGTCCAAGCCACGCATCCTGGACCACGTGTGGAATTACGACTTCGGCGGCGACGTGAACGTCGTCGAGTCGTATGTCTCATATCTGCGCCGGAAGGTCGACACCGGTCCGCAACGCCTCATCCACACGCTGCGCGGCGTCGGCTACGTGCTGCGCGAGCCACGCACATGAACGCGATAAGCGCACGGATGCGAGCGATGCCGTTGCGGGTGACGCTCGTTCTGTTGACGGTGATCCTGGTGCTCGTCGGACTGGGAGCCTCCGGCGTCGCGGTGACGTCGGCGATGCGGGCGGACCTCGTCTCGCGTGTCGACGAGGGGCTCAACGACGCCGTCAACGGCTGGGCGCAGCCGCACGGCCCGCGCAACGACGACGCACCCGGCCCGCCCGGTCTGCGTCGTCCGCCGTCCCAGTACTTCGTCGCGTCGACGCTCCCGAACGGCTTGCAGATTCAGTTCAACGACTTCGACTCGGCTCCGGACCTGTCCTCGCTGCCCGACGGAGACGTATCGCCGCGCACCGTCCATTCGCAGGGGAGCGGTCCGAGTTGGCGGGTGGTGAAGCGGACGTCGAACGGGATATCGAGCATCGTCGCGATTCCGTTGAGCGACGTGAACGCCACCATGACTCGGCTGATCTGGCTGCAAGTGGGCGTCGGATGCATCGTGCTGATCGCCATCGGCGTCCTCAGCTATCTGCTGGTCCGCACCAGTCTGCGGCCACTGCGGCGGGTCGAGGAGACCGCGCACGCGATTGCCGGCGGCGACCTGCATCGGCGAGTCCCGGCGCGACCCGCGAACACCGAGGTCGGCAGCCTCGGCGAGTCGGTCAACGCGATGCTCGTTCAGATCCAGGGCGCCTTCGCGGCCACCGAGGCCTCCGAACAGCAGGCGCGTGCATCGGAGGAGAAGATGCGGCGCTTCGTCGCCGACGCGTCGCACGAACTGCGCACGCCGCTGACGTCGATCAAGGGTTTCGCCGATCTCATGTCGATCGGTGGGGCGTCCGATCCCGAAGATGCCGTGCGCCGCATCTCCGGGGAGGCCGACCGGATGACGATGCTCGTCGAGGACCTGCTGGTACTGGCGCGATTGGATGCGCAGCGGCCGTTGTCCCTCAGTCCCGTCGACGTCCTGCCGCTGATCGTCGACTCGGTCGAGGCGGCGCGTGCCTCGGCGCCGGATCGGGCCATCGACATCGACCTGACGGCGTTCGACCCGGCGACGATGGTGTCCGGGGACCGGCTGCGCCTGCGTCAGGTTCTCGGCAACCTCATCGGCAACGCCATCTCGCACACCGACGGGTCGATCACGGTGTCCGCGCGGATCGCCGGCCCCGAGGTCGTCGTCGAGGTCGTCGATGAGGGGCCCGGTCTCACCCCGCACGAATGCGACCACGTCTTCGAACGCTTCTACCGCGGCGATCCGTCACGGCACCGCGATGATTCGGGGTCGGGAAGCGGCCTCGGCCTGTCGATCGTCGCAGCGTTGGTGCACGCGCATTCCGGACGTGTCGGTGTGTGGTCCGAACCGGGCCACGGCGCTCGCTTCTGGTTCGCGTTGCCACGCGCGGACGAAAGCACATCTGCGCAGTAGGGTCGGAGGAGGGCTTCGGTATTCACGCACATCATCAACGGAGACCTGCCGGGACGTTTCGTCTGGAAGGACGGACTGTCCGTCGGGTTCATGACGATCAACCCGGTGACGCCCGGCCACGTGCTCGTGGTGCCGCGCAAGGAGATCGACCACTGGGAGCAGATCGACACCCCGACGTTCACACATCTGACAGATGTGTCGCAGAAGGTCGGTCGCGCAGTGAAGGACGCGTTCGACGCGCCTCGCATGGGTCTGCTGATCGCCGGACTGGAAGTGCCGCATCTGCACATCCACGTGTTTCCGGCGAACACGCTCGAGGTGTTCGACCTCTCGCAGGCCGACCCGGATCCGTCTCCGGAATCGCTCGACGATGCTGCGGCAAGAATCCGCGTGAGCCTGCGCGGCCTCGGCTACGGCGAGTACGTCGCAGACTGACTGCGTTCGACAGTTCACACCGTCTGGTGCGCGAGCATCGGGAGTACGGCGGTGGCTCCAGTCTCCCGCAGGGACGCAGCGGCCAACGTGATCGCCCACGCCGACGACGTCTCGTCGACGACGAGGAGCACAGCCAGTCCGGCCGCGTCGGCGGGCGCCTGCCCTAGGTGTTCGCGCCAGTAGGCGGCCTCGGTCGCACTGGTCGCGTCCCGACTCGGGATGGGGCCGGCGAGCACCGGAAAGTCGGTTCCCGGCCGTCGCCCGGCGGTGCGGAGGCGTTGCGCTAGGTCGGCGGCCAGGTCACCGCCCCGCAGATCGAGAGAGACGATCGTCTCCGGCCGGATGCCGCCGCGTCGTCCCCAGTCGGCGAGGACGGCGACCGCGGCCTCGGCGAGTCGTTCGCGCGCTGTCGTGTCGCCGTCCTTAGCGGCGTCGAGGACATCGCCCCACTGTGGTGCGTCGGCGAACGCGAGGACCCGACCCGCTTCGGCAGCGAGATCGGGCGAGATGCGACCGCGTCGCCCGAATGATCCGCCCGGCCACATCTTGCGGGGTGCGAGGATCTGCGCGTCCCGGCGAAGGACGGCCGACAGTGTCGCGACGGTCTCGTCGTCGGGGCGGTCGTTCAGTCCCGGCGTCAGTTCGCCCCGGCATACCGAGCAGCGACCGCAATCCTGTGCCGCAGGATCGTCGAGCGACTCGGTGAGCAGTCTCATCAGACAGCGTTCGCCGCGCACGAACGATCGCATGATGTCGGCTTCGCGTTGCCGCACGGCGACGACGCCTTCGTAGTGCGGTGCGTCGTAGACATATGGTCTGCCGGTGGCCGCCCACCCTTCCGAGGTACGTTCCACGACGCCGTCGACGGCCAACTGTTTGACGGCCAGTTCCACTTTGCCGCGTCGAATGCCCGTGGCGGACTCCAGATTCGGCACGCTCAACGGACCGCCCGCCTCGTTCATGGCTTCGAGGATGCGGTCCATCCGCTTGGGGTCGGGGATGGTCGCGGTCGCGAAATAGTCCCAGATCGAGTCGTCGAGCCGGGATGCGAGCAGGACGACGACCGCCTCGTCGAGGGCACGTCCGGCACGACCGACCTGCTGGTAGTACGCCACCGGCGACGGCGGAGCGCCGACGTGCACGACGAACCCGAGGTCGGGCTTGTCGAAACCCATGCCGAGTGCCGAGGTGGCGACCAAGGCCTTCACTCGGTTGCCGAGGAGTGCGTCTTCGAGTCCGTGTCGTTCGTCGGCGGGCAGTTGGCCGGTGTACGCGGCCACCGGAGTCTCGTCGCCGCACACAGTGCGGATGGCGGTGACCAGTCGGTCGGCGTCGGCGACCGTCAGCACGTAGATGATGCCCGAGCCGGGGAGGAACGGAAGCTCTTGTGCGACCCAGCCGTACCGCTGAATCGGCGACAGCCCGTCGACCACGTTGAGGTGCAACGACTTCCGAGCCAGTGGGCCGCGGAGGACGAGAGTGGCCTCGCCCAACTGGTCGGCGATGTCGTCGGTGACCCGCTGGTTGGCGGTCGCTGTGGTCGCGAGCACTGAGGTCTGCGGATTCAGGTTCCGCAGCACGTCGGAAACACGGCGGTAGTCGGGTCGAAAGTCGTGTCCCCAGTCGGAGATCGCATGCGCTTCGTCGATGACGACGAGGCCGAGTCGTCCCGCGAGTGCGTCGAGCACGCGGGCGCCGAATCCGGGGTTGGCGAGACGTTCGGGGGAGACCAACAGAACGTCGAGGCTTCCGGCCAGCAGGTCGCTCTCGACAGCGGACCATTCGTCGATGTTGCTGGAGTTGAGGGTGGCGGCGGACAGCCCCGCTCGGCCCGCGGCGGCCACCTGGTCACGCATGAGCGACAAGAGCGGCGACACGATCAGCGTCGGCCCGCCGCCCGCCGATCGGAGTACCGCGGTGGCCGCCCAGTAGACGGCCGATTTTCCCCAACCGGTGGCCTGCACGACCAGCGCGCGCGACCCGGGAGTCGCGAGCGTTGCGACTGCGGTCTCCTGGTCGTCGCGGAGCCGGGCGTCGGGGCCGGCGAGCGAGGTGATGACGCGGCCGGCGACGGAGCGCTGTGCGTCGGTCAGAACCGGTGGAGTGTTCATGGGAACAACGTATAGGCGACGTGCGACGAGATCGAACGCGTTGTCCACAGGCCGGCGTTCCTTGCGTTGGAGTGCACTCCAAGCTCTACCGTTTCTTCATGACGTCCAACGAGCTCTCGATAGCCGACGTGTCCGCTCGGACCGGCCTCACGCGCGACACTCTGCGCTGGTACGAGTCCGAAGGGCTGATACCGGCAGTACCGCGAAACTCGGCAGGCGTTCGGCGGTACGACGAAGCAGGCGTCCGCATGATCGACCTGCTGGTCCGGCTGCGTCGCACCGGTATGCCAGTTGCGGCGATGCGCGATTTCGTGACCATGGTCGGTCAGGGCGCGCGGACCCACGGTCGGCGGATGCGGCTGCTGCAGGATCATCGCGAGGAGATCGAGTCGCGGATCCGCGAGCTCGCAGACGACCTGGACGCGGTGGACGTCAAGATCGGCCACTACCGGGACCTCATCGACGCCGGTCAGGACTGTGCGGAGCAGCCGATCATCGATCCCGACGAGCTCGACGAGCAGCGTCGGCCCCACTGAACGAACGTGAAGGAGACCATTTTCATGGACAGGATCACTCTCGGCGACGGCCTCAGGACCTCGCCGATCGGCTTCGGCGGGATGGCGTTGACACCCGTCTACGGCGGAATCGAGGAGAACGCAGCGCTGGACGTCTTGAACGCCGCCGTCGATTCGGGCGTCACCCTCATTGACACCGCCGACGTCTACGGGCAGCCGAAGCCGGGCGCCGTCGGGCCGGCCGGAACAAATGAGGAACTCGTCGCCAGACTGCTCGCGAGCAGACGCGATGAGGTGACGCTTGCGACGAAGTTCGGCATAACCGGGCTCGGCTCGACATCGGACGCCAAGGCCACTCGAGGCGACGCAGCCTACGTCCGCGAGTGTTGCGACGCGTCGCTTCGACGGCTCGGTACCGACGTGATCGACCTCTGGTACCTGCATCGCCGCGATCCGGAGATCCCGGTCGACGAGACGGTCGGTGTGATGTCTGAGCTCGTCACCGCGGGCAAAGTCCGTCACCTCGGATTATCTGAGGTGACGGCGGCGGAACTACGTGCGGCGCACGCAGTTCACCCGATCGCCGCGGTCCAGAGTGAGTGGAGCGTGTGGTCGAGGGACGTCGAGGCGCACGTCGTTCCGGCGTGCGCCGAGCTCGGAGTCGGGTTCGTTCCGTACTCGCCGCTCGGTCGCGGGTTCCTAACTGGAACGCTCAGTCGCGAACAAGTCTCGTCAGATGTGCGAGGCCGGACGACGCGGATGGGTGAGTACTGGGACGTCAACCAGCGGGCACTCGCTGTCGTGTCCGAGGTCGCCTCCCGTCTCGACGTCACGAATGCGCAGGCGGTCCTCGCCTGGCTGTACGCAGCGGGGCGTCGAGCGGGTGTCGCCGTCGCGCCGATTCCAGGAACGCGTTCGACGACACGGCTGGCGGAGAATGCTGCGGCGGTCGACGTCGTCCTCGACGACGATGCCGTTGCCGCCCTCGACTCGGTCGCGTCGCTCGTCGCGGGTGGCCGGAACATCGTCGCGGATCCGACGTGGATCTCTGCGGGCCGCGAGTGAATTCTGCGTGCACCGATCAGTTTCGTCGATGGGTGCGGTCCATACAGGTGTAAGCATGTGAGCGAGACGGAAGGCACCACCATGACCCGCAAGATCACCGCGCATCTGTTCCACTCCCTCGACGGAGTGGCGGAGAGTCCGGACAAATGGCAGTTCGGGGCGTTCGGGCCCGAAGAAGGCCAGATGATGGGGGATTCGACCGGATCAGTGACTGACGCTGTCATCGGCCGAAAGCTGTGGCAGGAGTGGTCGGAGTACTGGCCGACTGCCGAGGACCCGTTCGGTGAATGGATCAACCCGGTCCGTAAGCACGTCGTCTCGACGACGCTCTCCGGCGACCTGCAGTGGAACAGTGTCGTCGTCGACGGTGATCCGATCGCATATGTACGCGATCTCCGGAAGCGGGGAGAGGGCGACATCTCGGTCGTCGGAGGTGTCGAGACGGTGCGTTCGCTGTTCCTTGCAGGCCTCATCGACGAACTTACGTTGACGACCCATCCGGTGCTCGCGGGCGAGGGACGGAGGTTGTTCGACGACACGGTGCCGCTGACTCGGTTGCGGTTGATCCGGGCGACTCAGACGAGCGCGGGGAACGCGATCCTGACGTACGGCCTACGCCAGGACTAGACCTCAGAACGGTGGCGGGCCGTCCTCGACGAACTCCGTGTGATGCGCGGCCGCGGCGCATGCCTGCTCGTAGCGGCGCTGCGACCGGATCCGCATCCGGTAGGCGTGCTTGGCCTGGGTGCGGGTCCGGGACCGCTCCGGCTGGGCACTCGTCTCGACTGTCCCGCGAGTGACCTGCTCGCCGTGTCGGCAGGGCACCAGCCCGAGGCCGGGCAGCAGCCACTGATTACGTGCACGCGATCGCACGCTGTAGCCGCTCGGGGCGGTGACCTCGGTCCAGATCACCCCGTTGGCGTCGACGATCTGATCGTCGACCCATCCCTCGCCGAATGTCTTGCAAAGGTGGTGATAGCGGCACTTCGGATTCAGGTTGCACACGCACGTCGCGCCGCCTGCCTGTGGACGTGCGTGGTCGAACTCGCACACATGGTCCAGGTCGCATCGCCACGCCGGGCGCGCACACCCCGGCTCGCTGCACGTGCCGAACACTGCCCGGACCGCGGTGTCGCAGGCGGTGGTCGGGCGGTACGGATCGCCTGCTCGAGCGGTCCGATCGGCGAGGCCCGCGATGTCGAGCGGGCGGATGACCGCATCGGAGCGAGCGGCTATCTCACGGACGTGGTGAGCATCGAGAACACCGAAACCGTCGAGCCAGCCGGCCTTCTCCGACTCGCCGGAGAGCGTCGAGGCGTCGGCGACAACGTGCACCACGACGCTCGTAAACCGATCGGCGACGACACTGGCGGGTGCGGTCGCCGTGCACTCGGGATTGCCGCAGCTGCAACCGAACTCGCTGCGGGTGAGGAGCGCTACGGCGGCATCGTGGCGGCGGATGCCGCGGGTGCGGGTGTCATCTGCGCACACCGAGCCTGCGACCGCGTCGATACTCGCATCGATCACCGCCGCATCTTCGACGGTCGTTGCGATCAGGACGTCTGCGCCGTCGACATCGGTCGACACGGTCACGCCCTTGCCACGAGCCTCACGACGTGCACGTAGACCGTCGGGATCGAGCTCTGCGACCGCACGACGCGCGGCATCGCTCGCGTCCTTTCGCGATACTCCGCCGAACTCACGCAGATCGACCGCGGTCGCCGCATCGACCGCTGCGATCAGGTCGGCGTCTTCGACGCCGGTGGTCTGCAACACGATCTCACCAAACGCGGCCACCGAGATCACGCCGTCGCGCATCAACCGAGCCACTTGCGGGAGTCGTTCGAACGCTTCGACCGCGAGGTGGGCCTGTCGGTCAGCGGTCGACGCTGCGACCCGCAGTGCGATCGCGACCTCGCGCGAGACACTCGCGAACACGTCGACGATGCGGCGATCGACCGAGTCCAACGCCACCCTCGAGTGTCCCGCCGCAGTGGTCAACATCGCGTAGATCGCCTGCCAGCGCAGGAACATCAACAGCCCTTCGCCTGCCTGCAACGCATTGATCAACGCGCCGCCCGACTGCCGACCGACGACAGGTCGACCTTGGACCACATGCTGTCCATCGTCACCACCCCTTCCGTGTGGGCTCCGGGAGTCGAAGCTGTTCGAACCGTTGTCTTAATTATAAGCGACGCTAGTGATGGATTAAACACTAAGTACGAACATATGTTCTATACCTGTTGATCGAGTTCGGTCCCCGCCGATTGAGTGAAGTCGAGATCTTCCTCCCCGGCCTGCTCGAGCTCCCGTCGCGCGAAGCTTCCGCGTGCTCGTCCACTGCTGCTGAAGCCCGCTGCCGCCGCTGATCGAGCGAAGTCGAGGGATCTCGACTTCGCTCGATCAGCAGGGCGGATCTCGACTTCGCTCGATCAGCAGGGCGGATCTCGACTTCGCTCGATCAGCAG
>NZ_JBQEDL010000014.1:0-48492 GCF_052106715.1 Gordonia sp. (in: high G+C Gram-positive bacteria) | reverse complement strand
GGCGGCGGGATTGGCTCAGGAAGCTCACAGGTTAGTCGCAGAGGGGCCGGAGGTTGGCGGCCGAGAGTTGCTGGCATGACGACAACACTCGAACCTCAGCAAGCCGACGAGGTCGACGAATCCGCGGAATCGTGCCCGCCGGTCCTCGACATCGTCGTTCCGGTCTACAACGAGGAGGACGGTCTGGAGACGGCGGTCGAGCGCCTCCGGGACCATCTCAGCACACACGTGCCGTATGCCTCGCGCGTCACGATCGCCGACAACGCGAGCACCGACGACACCCTCCCGATCGCGCGCCGCCTCGCAGCGGAGTACGACGACGTCCGCGTCGTCCAACTCTCGAAGAAGGGTCGCGGCGGGGCCCTCAACCGAGTCTGGCGCACGAGCGACGCCGAGATCGTCGCCTACTGCGACGTCGACCTGTCGACGGACCTGAACGCACTGATGCCGTTGATCGCTCCGCTCATCTCCGGTCACTCGGACATCGCGATCGGGACACGGCTCTCGCGCTCGTCGCGGGTGGTGCGCGGACCGAAGCGAGAGATGATCTCGCGTTGCTACAACCTGCTACTGCGCACCACGATGCACGCACACTTCTCCGACGCCCAGTGCGGCTTCAAAGCGATGCGGACCGACGTCGCTCGCCGCATTCTCCCGTATGTCAAGGACACCGGTTGGTTCTTCGACACCGAACTGCTGGTGCTCGCCGAACGCATCGGCCTGCGAATTGCGGAAGTGCCCGTCGACTGGACCGACGACCCGGACAGTTCGGTGGACATCGTCGCGACGGCCGTCGCCGACCTCCGCGGGTGCGCTCGTGTCGCGTGGGCGTTCGCGCGGGGCACCTTGCCGATCGCGCAGCTGCGCGCCACTCTCGGACGAGACCGTCGTCCCGGGCCGCAGGTCGACGGCGTGCCCCACGGAATGGTCGGACAGGTCGTCCGCTTCTGCGCCGTGGGCGTCGCGTCGACCATCGCCTACGCGCTGCTGTACCTGCTGTTGCACTCGGTCCTCGGGGCACAAGCCGCGAACTTCGCGGCACTCGCCCTCACTGCGATCGCGAACACCGCGGTGAACCGTCGATTCACGTTCGGTATCCGTGGCTCCGACCGTGTACTCCGCGACCAGTTCGTCGGATTGTGCGTCTTCGGGTTCGGGTGGGCGGTCACCGCGATGGCCCTCGTCTGTCTGCACAGCTTCGCGCCCGATGCGGGGCGTATCGCCGAACTCGCAGTGTTGGTGGTCGCGAACCTCGTTGCGACCGCGACCCGCTTCGTCGGGCTGCGCACCCTGTTCTCAACTCGAGCGCGATCGGCCGAAGGCGAATCCGCATGAGCGACGACGTCTCCACTGATCGAACATCAGGTGGATCACCGTCGACTGAATCACCGTCGACTGAATCACCGTCGACTACGGTCACCCGGGCATCGCTCGCTGCGCTCCTCGTCGGCACTGCCGTCCTCTACCTGTGGAACCTGTCGGCCAACGGGTGGGCGAACTCGTTCTACACAGCCGCGATCCAAGCGGGTTCTCAGTCGTGGAAGGCCTGGTTCTTCGGATCGTCCGACATGGCGAACTCGATCACCGTTGACAAACCGCCTGCCTCCCTGTGGATTCCGGGCCTTGTGGTGCGCGCCTTCGGATTGAACTCGTGGACGGTCCTGGTCCCCGAGGTCCTGATGGGCGTCGCGTCGGTGTTCCTGCTCTACCTGATCACCCGTCGGATCTTCGGGCATTGGGCGGGAATCGGAGCAGGCGTGGTGCTCGCGCTGACTCCCGTCGCCGCGCTGATGTTCCGCTTCGACAACCCCGAAGCACTCCTGATCCTGTTGATGATCGCCGCGTGTGGCGCGCTTCTGAAGGCGACCGAGACCGGTCGTCTGCGCTGGATGATCGCCGCGGGCGTCGCTGTCGGCTTCGGCTTCCTTGCGAAGCAGCTCGAAGTGATGTTGATCGTCCCCGCGATGGTCATCGTGTACTTCGTGGCCGCGCCCGGCACGTGGCTACGCCGCGCGGGGCACCTTCTCGCAGCATTGGTCTCGCTCGTGGTCGGTGCCGGTTGGTGGGTCCTCGCCGTCACGCTCTGGCCGGCATCGAGCCGTCCGTACATCGGTGGCTCCCAGAACAATTCGATTCTCGAACTGACCTTCGGATACAACGGACTTGGCCGACTCTCCGGCAACGAGGAGGGCAGCGTCGTCCCCGGTGGGGGGATGGGCGAGGGTCCCGGCGGCTTCGGTGGCGGTCCAGGAGGCGGCCCCGGCGGCGGCATGTGGGGCCAGACCGGATTCTGGCGCATGTTCGACGCCGAGCAGGGCGGTCAGATCGCTTGGCTGATCCCGGCGGCGGTCATCACCTTCATCGCGGCGATCGTCGTCATCGGTCGCGCGCCGCGTACAGACCGGCGGCGCACCTACCTACTCCTCTTCGCGGGCTGGCTGGTGTCGGTGGCAGGCACCTTCAGCTTCATGGCGGGAATCTTCCACAGCTATTACACGGCGGCACTGGCGCCTGCGATCGCGGCAGTCCTTGCGGCGTCCGTCGCCGTGCTCTGGCCGTATCGCGAGCAATTGTGGATCCGCCTCACTCTCGCAGGCGGGACGTGGGCGACGGCAGGTTGGGGCTTCGCGCTGCTGGCGCGTTCGGCCGACTTCGTGCCGTGGTTGCGCTGGTCGGTCCTGGTCCTCGGCATCGCTGCGGGCGCAGCACTCCTCGTTACAGGCGGCAAGTCGTGGCAGCGCCGCGTCGCCGCGGCGGCTGGGACCGGCGCGATCCTCGCCGGATTGGCCGGACCCACCGCGTACACGATCGACACGATTGCCGCCGGGACGCAGGGCTCGATCGTCAGCGCCGGTCCGAGCAGCGGAATGGGTCCGGGTGGTCACGGCGGGCCCGGTGGACATGGCGGCGGACCGGGTGGACGAGGTGGTGGCCCCGGTGGCCGCCACGGCATGCGACCTCCGGGACAGATGTCCCCGATGCCGTTCGGCGAGATGAAGGGGCCCGGTGGTGGGCTGCTCAACAGCTCGGAGCCGAGTGAGCGACTCACCGCGACCCTGCGGACGGACGCCGACGATTTCACGTGGGTGGCCGCGGCAGTCGGCTCCAATGAGGCGTCCGGCTACCAGATCGCGACCGGCTACTCGGTGATGCCGATCGGTGGCTTCAACGGAACCGACCCGTCGCCGACACTGGCCGAGTTCAAGCAGCTCGTCGCGGACCGGGCGATCCACTACTTCATCGGTGGCAGTGGCGGAGGATTCGGCGGCTCCAGTGATTCGGACGGGACGTCGGCCCAGATCAAACAGTGGGTGGAGGCCAACTTCACCTCCACCACGATCGACGACGTGACTCTGTACGACCTGAGCGGCGGCTAGCGTGCGGAGGTACTAGCCTGACCACGTGCCTGTGCGAACTCAATTGCGGCGGATGGCGGGGCGAGACCCCGACGAAGGCGAGCGGGCCGGGAGTGGGCTCGAGGTCTTCTACGACCTGATCTTCGTCGTCCTGTTCTCGGTGGCCGGGGTCCAACTCGCGGACTACTTGGCTGAGGGGAAGGTCTTCGCCGCCGTCGTCGGCTACGTCCTCGTCTCGTTCAGCGCGATATGGGCGTGGATCAACTTCGCCTGGTTCGCGTCGGCGTTCGACACGGACGATCCGTGGTTTCGTCTGTCGGTGCTCGTCCAGATGGTCGGTGTCTCGGTGATGGCAGTCGGCGTCCCGCCGGTGTTCGCGTCGATCGAGGCTCACGCTCACGTGGATCTGAAAGTCATCGTCTTCGGATACATGGTGATGCGGATCGGGTTGATCCCGCAGTGGCTGCGCGCCGCCAGTCAGTCGACGCGGTACCGGTCGACCTGTCTGACGTATGCGGTGGCGTGCATCGCCGCCCAGGCGGGTTGGACTGTCGTCGCACTCGCGCCGATGGGACTGACCACGACGCTGATCGCGATCGCGGCCTGTGCCGTGGTCGAGTTCCTCGGGCCGTTGTTCGCGGAGACGAGAATTGCCAGTACACCGTGGAATCCGTTCCACATCACTGAGCGGTACTCGACGCTCATCGTTATCACGCTCGGTGAGGGTGTCGTCGGCACCGTCGCCGTCCTACAAGCGGAGATCGGTCTGACCGGGTGGACGCTGCAGACCGCCGTGCTCGGTGCGACGGCGCTCGGTGTCACCTTTGCGATGTGGTGGCTGTACTCGGTGATGCCGAACGGCGAAGCGCTCGCCGAGAACCGCGGCCGCTGTTTCCCGTGGGGCTACGGGATGATCCCGGTATTCATCGCGTGTGCCGCGGTCGGGGCGGGTATGGATCTGATCGCGAAGTGGATAGCGGGCGAGACCCACGACTCCGAGTTGACAGTGATGCTGGCAGCGGCGATTCCGCTGGCGATCTTCACCGTCGGCGTGATCCTCGCGCATTACTACCTCGCTGGGTCCTCCGGCATGGAGGTGGTCCTCATCGCAGCCGCACTCGTACCGATCATCGTCGCGATCGTGTCGGTCGCTGTCGGTGTGCCGCTCCTGATCGGGGTCGTTATTGGATCACTGGCTCCGGTCCTGCCGACCCTCGTCATCGAATTCAGCACCAAGTTCGAACCCGCTACGCTGTGACACGTGCGCGTACTGGTGATCGGCTCGGGCGGCCGCGAACACGCCCTTCTCCTCGGTCTCGACCGTGACCCGTCGGTGACGGAACTCCATGCGGCTCCGGGCAACGCCGGGACCGCGACGCTCGCGAGGAACCATTCCGTCGACGCGAAATCCGGGGACGCCGTCGTGGCTCTTGCCCGCGAGATCGGCGCAGACCTCGTCGTGATCGGGCCCGAGGTCCCGCTGGTGCATGGGGTCGCGGACGCGCTGCGCGACGCGGGCATCGCCGTTTTCGGTCCGAGCGCGACCGCCGCCCAGATCGAGGGCTCCAAGGCGTTCGCCAAGGACGTCATGGCCTCGGCCGGAGTCGCGACGGCGCGTGCCGAGAGCGTCACCGCTATCGCCGACGTCGACGCGGCTCTCGACCGCTTCGGACCCACCTGGGTCGTCAAGGACGACGGACTCGCGGCGGGCAAGGGGGTCGTGGTCACCTCGGACCGTGACGAGGCCCGCGCGCACGCGGTGGCCGTCATCGAGGGCGGGAACCCGGTACTGCTGGAGAGCTTCCTCGTCGGACCCGAAGTGTCGCTGTTCTGTCTCGTCGACGGTGAGACCGTCGTTCCGCTCCTTCCCGCCCAGGACCACAAGCGCGTCGGCGACGGCGACGAGGGGCCGAACACCGGCGGCATGGGCGCGTACGCGCCGTTGCCGTGGTTGCCCGATGGCATGGTCGACCGGATCGTCGACGAGGTAGTCGCGCCGGTTGCGACTGAGATGGTTGCCCGCGGTGCCGGTTTCTCAGGCCTGCTGTATGCGGGGCTGGCGATCGGCCCCGACGGGCCGTCCGTAGTCGAATTCAATTGCCGCTTCGGCGATCCCGAGACCCAGGCCGTCCTCGACCTGCTGGAGACTCCGCTCGGGGAGGTGCTCGGCGCGGTCGCGAACGGGACGCTTGCCGAACTCGAGTCCCTGCGTTGGTTCGAGGGCAGCGCTGTTGTCGTGGTCCTGGCGGCGGAGAACTATCCGGGTGCGCCGCGTACCGGTGACGTCATTTCCGGTCACGAGGCCGATGGTGTCCTGCATGCGGGCACCGCCTGGAACGATGCGGGCGACGTCATCTCCTCGGGCGGCCGTGTGCTGTCGGTCGTCGGACGTGGCGCCGACCTCGCGCGGGCTCGGGCCCAGGCATACGATCGTCTGGACTCGGTGAGCTTGGCCGGTTCGCATTTCCGCACCGACATCGGTGCGGCGGCGCAAGCGGGTCGGATCAGTATTCCCGCAGGTTGAGCGTGCGTGAGGTGGCCGTCGAGGCAGGGCCGTCAGGCCGCCAGTTCCCGACCCAGAAACGCCACTTGGTCGGCCATGACCGAACGCCAATAGCGAGTGGTGTGCCCGCCGGGCCCCGTCGCGAACGCCGCGGGTGGGTGCAGGTGCGCCGCCCATTGGCGGGTGTATAGGTAGAACTGATCCGATGTTCCGACGCTGATCATCAGCGGGATGTTTGCGAAGACGTGCTGCTGACCGAACATCGAGTTCGACTGGTAGTCAGCTTGGGAGTCGAAGGCGCGCGGCGGGAACGCAGTGGGATCGGCCCACAGCGCGGGGGAGCTGACGGCGATCGCCGCTACCCGTTGAGGACCGAGTATTGCGCCGATTCGCAGCGCCCCGTAGCCGCCCATCGACCAGCCGAACAGCCCGACTTTATCGGTCCGCAGATCGAGTTCCGGATTCTTCTCGAGCATCGGAATGAATTCGTCGATGATCATCGCGGCGCCGTCGGTTCCGTCGGTTCGCTGATGGTAGTAGTTGCGGCCCACGCCTACTGACGCGACCGCGAACGGCGGGTTCCCTGCGTCGACGTGCCGCTGGACGACGCCTTGGATGTTCAACGCCTCGCCGAAGATGGACTTCTCATTGGTGTTCAACGCGTGCGCGACGACGACGACCGGCAGTTCGCCGGTCACGCCGCGGGGCCGAGCCATCGCCCATCGGGTGGGGCGTCCGGCCATCTTCGCGGATACGAATTCTCCGGTGATCACCGGCGGATCGTCGGGGATGTTCGGCGGCGTCGTCTCGATGGCCAGTTCGTCGTCCGCCCCGGTGTGTGCCGCGCCCTCCGGGGTCAGCGCATCGTTCTGCGCACACGCCGCCAGCCCGAACCCGGCCAGACCGGCGGCCAGGCCGGTTCCGCCCACCAGGAGGGTGCGACGGGAGACCGCCCGCGCGGCGGTTTCCGGTGACGTCCTCACTCGTCAGCGAGGGCAGGTGCAGCGCTGGTCCTGCGGTAGCGGCATCATGACCTCGTCGATATGGGCGCCGCAGCCGTCCCACGTGGTCTTGCCGCAGGTCTTGCAGGTGACGGGGTAACACATGGCCTCCAGGATACGCGATTTTCGCTCCCACGATGCACCGGCACTAGACTGCACCACGTGGGAAAACCTGCTATCAGTAATGTCCTCGCCAATCGGTACGCGTCCGCAGATCTCGCGCGGATATGGTCGCCGCAGCACAAGATCGCGTTGGAGCGACAGCTCTGGATCGCGGTGATGAAGGCGCAGTGCGATCTCGGGATCGACGTCCCCGCGGAGGCGATCGCCGATTACGAGAAGGTCGTGGACCAGATCGACCTCGGGTCGATCGCAGACCGCGAGCGCGTCACCCGCCACGACGTTAAGGCGCGGATCGAGGAGTTCAACGCTCTCGCGGGCCACGAACACATTCACAAGGGCATGACCAGCCGGGACCTCACCGAGAATGTCGAGCAACTCCAGGTACTCCTGTCGCTGCAGCACGTTCGCGCCCACGGTGTCGCGGTGCTCGCCCGCATCACCGAGCGCGCAGCCACGTACGCGACCGTCGTCATGGCCGGCCGCAGCCACAACGTCGCCGCTCAGTCGACGACCCTCGGAAAGCGATTCGCGTCCGCGGCCGACGAGTTGATGATCGCCCTGACCCGTGTCGACGAGTTGATCGCCCGCTACCCGCTCCGCGGGATCAAGGGCCCGATGGGCACCAGTCAGGACATGCTGGACCTCCTCGACGGTGACGCTGACCGACTCGACCGACTCGAAGGCGCAGTCGCCGAACATCTCGGCTTCTCCAACGCGCTGACCTCCGTGGGTCAGGTGTACCCGCGCTCGCTCGATTACGATGTCGTCTCTGCGCTCGTCCAGGTCGCGGCAGGCCCGTCATCGCTGGCGACCACGATTCGTCTGATGGCTGGCCATGAGCTGGTCACCGAAGGTTTCCAGCCGGGACAGGTCGGCAGCTCGGCGATGCCGCACAAGATGAACACTCGCAGCTGTGAACGCGTCAACGGACTGGCGGTGATCCTGCGCGGCTACGCGTCGATGACCGGTGAGCTCGCAGGCGCACAGTGGAACGAGGGCGACGTGTTCTGCTCGGTGGTGCGCCGCGTCGCGCTGCCGGACGCCTTCTTCGCGATCGACGGTCTCATCGAGACGTTCCTGACGGTCCTCGCCGAATTCGGGGCTTACCCGGCCGTCATCGCCAACGAGCTCGACCGCTACCTGCCGTTCCTCGCCACGACCAAGGTACTGATGGCGTCGGTGCGCGCGGGTGTCGGTCGAGAGAGCGCGCACGAGGCGATCAAGGAGAACGCTGTCGCTGTCGCGCTCGCCATGCGTGAGGAGGGACGCGAGCCGGATCTACTCGACCGGCTCGCCGCCGACAGCCGCATCCCGCTCGATCGGGCACAGCTCGACGCACTGATCGCCGACAAGTCGGCGTTCTCCGGCGCTGCCGAAGCCCAGGTCGCCTCCGTCGTGCGGCAGGCGCAGCGATGGACGGACGCATACCCGGACGCCGCAGCGTACACGCCGGCCCCGATCCTCTGAGGCGAACTCAAGCCGCCTCGACTCATCTCCACGAAGACCGACCCGTAAGGTTCACCCACTCCATGCGTCCAGCACTCGAGTCCTACCGACACATCGCGTCCGGTAAGGTCCGCGACATCTACGAAATCGACGAGCAGACCCTGTTGTTGGTCACCTCTGACCGGATCTCCGCCTACGACTTCGTCTTGTCGACGCCGATCCCCGACAAGGGGCGGATCTTGACGGCGGCCAGCTTCTTCTGGTTCGAGGCGCTCGGGGTGCGCAACCACCTGGCGGGTGGCCCCGACGACGAGCGGATCCCCGCCGAACTCGTCGGGCGGTCGATGGTCGTGACGAAGCTGCCGATGGTGCCGGTCGAGTGTGTGGCGCGCGGCTACCTCACCGGCTCCGGTCTCGTGGACTACCGCGAAACCGGTTCGGTGTGCGGGGTCGCGCTACCGGACGGTCTCGGGGAGTCGGACAAGCTGCCGGAGCCGATCTTCACCCCGGCGACGAAGGCCGCAGTGGGAGACCACGACGAGAACGTCTCGTTCGAACGGGTCGCGGCAACCGTCGGCGACGACCTCGCGCAGGCGTTGCGACACGCGACACTCGACATCTACGGACGCGGTGCCGCGCTCGCTGCCGACCGGGGAATCATCCTGGCCGACACCAAGTTCGAGTTCGGTCAGGCAGCCGACGGGTCACTCGTCCTCGCCGACGAGGTCCTGACCCCCGACTCCTCCCGATACTGGGACGCGCAGGCGTACACGCCGGGGCGGGTGCAGCCCAGTTTCGACAAGCAGATCGTCCGCGATTGGCTCACCAGTGGTGACTCCGGGTGGGACAAGGCGTCTGAGCAGCAGCCGCCCGCCCTTCCGGACGACGTCGTCGAACGCACCAGAGAGCGCTATATCGAAGCGTACGAACGCATCTCGCAACTGCGTTTCGCCGACTGGGCGGATCGTCTCTGATGTCGGCCGCACCGGTGGCGAAGAAGGTCCGCTCCGAGCGCGTGCACCACGGCGACGTGTTCGTCGACGATTACGAGTGGTTGCGCGATAAGGCCGATCCCGAGGTGATCGCCTACCTTGACGGCCAGAACGCGCACACCGAAGCGCAGACCGCCGATCTCGCTGACCTTCGGGCCGCCATCTTCGGCGAGATCAAGGCCCGCACCCAAGAGACCGACATGGGACTGCCGACGCGCAGCGAAGGCTATTGGTACTTCGCGCGCACCACCGAGGGGCAGAGTTACGCCAAGTACTGCCGGTGTCCGATCCGTGGCGGCGACGACTGGACGCCGCCGGAGGTGTCCGTCGACGCGGCGCTGCCGGGCGAGGAAGTGTTCTTCGACGCCAATCGCGAAGCGGCGGGCACCGAGTTCTTCAGCATGGGCGCACTGTCGGTGTCGCACGACGGCGCTCGGCTCGCATACAGCGTCGACACCGAAGGCGACGAGCGGTACACGCTGCGATTCCGGGACCTCGGGACCGGCGTCGACCTGCCGGGCGAGGTCCGTGACACCGCGGGCGGGGCCACCTGGTCCAAAGACGGCCGGTTCGTCTTCTACCTCACCGTCGACGACGCCTGGCGTCCGGACACTGTGTGGCGTCACGAGGTCGGCGCAGGCGTCGACGACGTGAAGGTGTTTCACGAGCCCGACGAGCACTTCTGGGTGGGCGTCGGATCGACGCCGAGCGACGAATACCTGTTGATCGGGGCCGATTCGAAGCTGACGTCGGAGATGTTCGTGCTGTCGGCCGACGACCCGACCGGCGAATTCGTCTCCGTCGCGGGCCGAACCCCCGGCACCGAGTACGGCGTAGACCACGCGCGCATCGACGGCGAGGACTATTTCCTGATCGTCCACAACGGGGAGGTGGACGGCGCCAAGGCCGTCAACTACGCGGTGGACATCGCTCCCGTCGACGACGTCGCCGCGCGCCGACCGTTCATTCCACACGATCCGGCCCGTCGCATCGAGGACATCGACAGCTTCCGTGACTACCTGGTGCTCTCGTACCGATCGGACGCATTGCCCAAGCTGGCCGTCGCGGATCTACGTGCCGTGCACGGTGTCCCGACGATCGAGGACTTCGTCGACGTGCGATTCGACCAGGATCTGTGCTCAGCGGGTCTTGGATCCAACCCCGAATGGGGAACGCCGCGTCTGCGGATCGTCTACACCAGTTTCGTCGACCCCGTGGAGGCGCTCGACCTCGATGTCGCGACCGGCGAGCGGACGTTGCTTCGTCGTCAGACGGTGCTCGGCGACTACGACCCGTCCGAATACGTGGCGACCCGCGACTGGGCGACCGCCGAGGACGGTACCCGTGTCCCGGTCTCGTTGGTGCGGCGACGCGACCTACCCGACGGTCCGGCACCCGTTCTGCTCGTCGGCTACGGCGCGTACGAGACCCCGATCGACCCGGGTTTCGCGGTGTCCCGACTGTCTCTCCTCGACCGCGGAGTCGTCATGGCGTACGCGCATGTCCGCGGTGGCGGTGAACTCGGTCGCCCGTGGTACGAGGGCGGTCGACTCATGCACAAGCGCAACACGTTCACCGATTACATCGCCGTCGCCAGGCACCTCGTCGACACCGGACGCACATCGCCGCAGCAGTTGATCGCCGACGGCGGCTCAGCGGGCGGCCTCCTGATGGGCGCGGTCGCGAATATGGCTCCGGACCTGTTCCGCGGCGTGTTGGCAGCGGTCCCGTTCGTCGATGCCCTCACCTCGATGCTCGATCCGAGCCTGCCGTTGACCGTGACCGAATGGGACGAGTGGGGCGATCCCTACCACGACCCGAACGTGTACGAGTACATGAAGTCGTACTCGCCGTACGAGAATGTCGCCCCGCGCGACTACCCGGCGATTCTGGCTCTCGCATCGCTCAACGACACCAGGGTGCTCTTCACCGAGGCGGCCAAATGGGTTGCACGGCTGCAGGAATCGACGACGTCGGGTCGTCCTGTCCTGCTCAAGACGGAGATGTCGGCAGGTCACGGCGGTGTGAGCGGTCGGTACAAGCAGTGGGAGGAGACGGCGTACGAGCTGGCGTGGATCCTCCGTGAGTCCGGAGCGGTGACGCCGTAGCTGCGTACAACTGTGCCCCGCTGCTGTCGGCAGCGGGGCACAGTCGATGTGATCTCAGGCGTTGTCAGTGTGCCAGGACAGGTACTGCCTCGGCGTCCTCAGTCTGAGCGATCTTCTTACGGGGTAGGAAGAGCGCGGGGATGATCGTCAACGCGACCAGCACCGTACTGACGATGAACGTGGTGGCGAACGCCGACGCCGCGTCGTCGAACCCGAGGTCGAGGACACCCTGCGGAACGTTGGCGGGCACCATGTCGGGTGCGACGTTGGATCCGATGGCCAGGGTGGCGCCCGCGCTCAGTAGCCCGGTGTAGATCACCGTGATGACGGCGGAACCGATCGACGACGAGGTCTGCTGGACGACGTTCACCAGGGTCGAGCCGTCGTTGACCTGCTCGGGCTTCAGGGTGGCCAGAGCGGCCGACATGATCGGCATCATCGTCATGCCCATACCGAGACCCTGCACGAACAATGCGGCGCACAGGTACAGGTACGAGGTGTCCGGTCCGAGGAAGACAAACGCGCCGACACCGATGACGAGCAGCACCAGGCCACCGAGGACGAACTTGCCCGGGCCCATCTTGTCGGTCATCTTGCCTGCGATCGGCATGGTCAACATGGCGCCGATGCCCTGCGGGGCCAGCAGCAGACCCGCGATGAGCGTGGTCTCGCCGCGGACACCGATGAAGTACTGCGGGTACAGGAGCGACGATCCGAAGAACGCGATCATGAACGTGACCATGGTGATCACCGAGACCATGAGAGTCCGGTTCTTGAACAGGCGCAGGTCGAGCAGCGGCGTCTTGGTACGCATGGCGTGGAAGACGAAGCCGATGATGAGCAGGGCGCCGATGATCATCGGGAGGTACACCTTGGGGGCGTTGAACGTCGACTCCTCGGCACTCGAGGAGACGCCGAACAGGAACAGGGCGAGACCCGGCGACAGGAGGAGTAGACCGATGCCGTCGATCGACGGGCGGATCTTGTCCTTGTCGGTGGGCAGCACGAACCAGGCGTAGACGATGGCGATGAGGCCGATCGGGATGTTGATCAGGAAGACCCAGTGCCACGAGGCGATCTCGATCAGCCATCCGCCGAGGATCGGGCCCGCGATCGGGCCGAGGAGCATCGGGATACCGAGGACTGCCATGACGGAGCCGACGCGAGCCGGGCCGGCCGCCTTGGTCATGATCATCATGCCGATGGGCATGAGGAGACCACCACCGAGACCCTGGATGACACGGAATGTGACCAGGGTGCCGATGCTCGTGGCCAATGCGCACAGGATCGACCCGATCAGGAACAGGACGAGGGAGGCGAGATAGACGTTGCGCGTGCCGAACCGGGAGGCCGCCCAACTCGCAATCGGAATCACGGCGGCCAGGGCCAGCGTGTAGCCGGTCATCGACCACGCCACGCTGGCGGGTGTCGACGAGAACTCCTGCGCGAAGGTGTTCTGTGCGACGCCGACGACGGTCACGTCGAGGATCGACATGATCGCACCGAGGACGACCACACCGGCGACGATGAATACATCGCGGCCGAGTTTGTCCGGCGCAGGGGCCGAGACGGATGAAGTCATGAGGTCACTTTCTCTGATGAGAGGTGGGTGAGAACGTCAGACAGAGTGCTGCGCAAGGTGTTCCGCAGCTGCTCTGGCAATTTGGTGATCACGTCGGCGAGATCGTCGGAATGCTGCGTGAACTGTTCGGCCAGCAGCGTGCGCCCCTTCTCGGTGAGTGAGAGTCGCTTCACTCGGCGATCATCCGGATCTTCCCGGCGATCGACGAGCTCGAGACCGACTAGCCGATCGGCACCGCGACCCGCGGCCGCGAGCGAGAGGCCCACTGCGTCGGCCAGTGTGTTCACCGAGACCGCTTCGTCCTCGCGCCCCAGTGTGAAGAGCATTCGCAGATGCGAGAGCGGCATGTCGACCGCTGCGAGCGAATCTGCAGTGTGGGCGCTCTGTTGACACGCGAGTGTGTCGAGGAAACGGAACAGCACAGCACAGGTTGCGGTGACTGATTCGTCGGCGACAGCGGTAGAAGGCACGTCAACAACTTACGGCGACGCAACTGTTGCCGCAACACAACCAGTCGTGAGGTTGCTCACCGATGATTAAGCTGTGGGGCATGAGTCACTCGAACATCAAGTCCATCCCCGTGAACGCACTCGACGGCTCGCCGCTGAACCTCGGCGACCTGACCGGTCCGCTGCTCGTGGTCAACGTCGCCTCCAAGTGCGGGCTCACCCCGCAGTACACGGCACTCGAGCAGTTGCAGAAGACTTACGGACCCAAGGGGCTGACGGTCGTGGGCATGCCGTGCAACCAATTCATGGGGCAAGAGCCGGGAACCGCCGACGAGATCGCGACCTTCTGCTCCACCACATACGGCGTCAGTTTCCCGCTCTTGGAGAAGGCCGACGTGAACGGCGACGACCGTCATCCGCTGTACACGGCTCTGACGCAGACCCCGGATGCCGACGGCGAGGCGGGCGACATCGCGTGGAACTTCGAGAAGTTCCTCGTCTCGTCCGACGGTGAGGCCGTCGCCCGATTCCGGCCGCGCACAGAACCCGACGCACCCGAAGTGGTCTCGGCGATCGAAGCCGCTCTCTGAGAGCCGGGTACGATACCGCCGTACGACTTTCTCACCGAAGGAGCGGTTGCCTGATGGCACGTGTAGTGGTCGATGTCATGCCGAAGGCCGAGATTCTGGATCCCCAGGGGCAGGCGATCGTCGGCGCGCTGGGGCGTCTCGGATTCACCGGCGTCGCAGACGTCCGGCAGGGCAAGCGATTCGAGTTGGAGGTCGACGATTCGGTCAGCGACGCCGATCTCGAGCGCATCGCCGAAGACCTCCTGACCAACACGGTCATCGAGGGGTTCGCCGTCTCTCGAGTGGCGGAGTGATCACCAGATGACCGCACGCATCGGAGTCATCACCTTTCCCGGCACGCTCGACGACGTCGACGCTGCCCGTGCCATCCGTCTCGCGGGCGGCGAAGCCGTCGATCTGTGGCACGGCGACCCCGCCCTGAAGAGTGTCGACGCCGTCGTCGTCCCTGGCGGCTTCTCGTACGGCGACTACCTGCGGACCGGTGCCATCGCCAAGTTCGCGCCCGTGATGGGCGAAGTGGTCTCGGCGGCCGCCACGGGGATGCCGGTCCTGGGCATCTGCAACGGCTTTCAGATCCTGTGCGAAGCCGGGCTGCTACCCGGGGCGCTGACCCGCAATCAGGGACTGCATTTCGTGTGCCGCGACCAGTGGCTGCGCGTCGAGTCGAATGTCACGGCCTGGACCAGCCGCTACGAGCCGGGTGCCGAGATCCTGATCCCGCTCAAGTCGGGCGAGGGGCGCTACGTCGCGTCCGACGAGACGCTCAAGGAACTGCAGGGCGACGGCCGCATCGTGTTCACCTACGCGGGCGACAACCCGAACGGCTCCCAACTCGACATCGCTGGGATCGCCAGCGCCAACGGCCGTGTCGTCGGCCTGATGCCGCATCCGGAACACTCGGTCGAGGCACTCACCGGCCCGTCCGACGACGGCCTCGGCCTGTTCTACTCGGCGCTCGACGCCGTCATGGCCGCCGTCTGAGGCAGTCGGACAGAGCTATGGACACGACAGCGACAGCAGTCGGCCTCGGCGGGTTCGTCGACGCCTCGCCTTCGCCGTTCCACGTGTGCGCGAGTGTCGCGGAGTCCCTCGACGCCGCGGACTATACCCAGGTGTTCGAGGCGCAGCCGTGGCCCGCCGACGTCCGACGAGGATATGTCGTGCGCGGAGGGTCAATCCTCGCGTGGGACGCCGCGGTCCTCGATACCGTTGCGACTCCCACACGGGTGCCGTTCCGCATCATCGGCGGGCACACCGACAGCCCCAACCTGCGCCTCAAGCAGTATCCGGACCGGCGGGCCGCGGGGCTGTCGACCGTCGCATTGGAACCCTACGGCGGTGCCTGGCTGAACTCGTGGCTCGACCGCGACCTCGGGCTGTCCGGTCGGCTCGCGTACGCCGACGGCTCATCCGTCGCGCACGCCTCGGTGCGGATCGACGATCCGATCCTGCGCGTACCGCAACTGGCGATCCACCTGTCCGAGGACCGCAAGGGCGTGCACCTCGACCCGCAACGGCACGTCGACGCTCTATGGAGCCTCGACGAGAATGCCTCCATCGTCGACGTCGTCGCCGAACGGGCAGGCATTGACCCCGCAGCGATCCTCGGATGGGAACTGATGGCGCACGACGTCACGCCGTCGCGCATCGTAGGCGGCGGCAGCGAGTTCCTCAGCGCGCCGCGGTTGGACAACCAGGGCACCTGCTACGCGGGGCTCCGTGCGCTCCTGGACGCACAGCCGGGCCGAAGCGTCGCCGTCCTCGCGCTGTTCGACCACGAAGAGGTCGGGTCCGGCTCCGAGCGGGGAGCGTCAAGCGACTTCCTCGTCACCGTGCTGGAACGGCTCGTCGCCGCGAACGGCGGCGGCCGCGACGAATTCCTTCAGGCGATGGCGGCCAGCGTCTGTGCGTCCGGCGACATGGCGCACGCCACCCACCCCAACTATCCGGACCGTCACGAGCATGGACACCAGATCGCGGTCGGCGGGGGGCCGGTCCTCAAGGTGAATCAGAATCTGCGCTACGCATCCGACGCGACCGGCGAGGCCGAGTTCGCGATGGCCTGCCGGGATGCCGACGTTCCGCTGCAGCGCTACGTGCACCGTGCCGATCTGCCGTGCGGGTCGACGATCGGTCCGCTGACCGCGACGCGCACCGGGCTGCTGACCGTCGACGTGGGCGCCCCGCAGCTGGCGATGCACAGCTGCCGTGAGCTGATGGGCGTCGACGATGTCGCCATGTACTCAAAGGCTCTGCGGGCCTTCCTGGAACGCTAACGAGCGTCGTAGTCGTCTTGGGCCTTCCGCACCTCGGGTAGCCTGCCTTCGACGAGTTCGATCAGGCCTGCCAGGCGATCTGCCACCTCGGCTCCGAGATCGGTCAACGAGTACTCGACGCGCGGCGGGATCGCTTGCAGCACTGTGCGATTGACGAAACCGTCGCGTTCGAGCGACTGGAGGGTCGACGACAGCATCCGCTCGCTGACGCCGTCGACACGGCGTCGCAGGGCGTTGAATCGGAGCTCGCCGTCGCCCAGTGCCACGAGGGCGAGGAGTCCCCACCGGCTCGTCGCGTTCTGCAACACCGGTCGTGAGGCGCAGTCACGCGAGAAGACGTCCGGCTCCAGCGTCGGATCGACGTCGTCGGGTACAGATGTCGCTGTCATGGTCACCATTTTATACCTCCCGAAACATCTGTACTAATGTATGCAGTTGCACTGCACTTTAAGTAAGTGCACGATGAATTCGTACCGGCGTTCCAGTCAGTGGCAGCGTCGACGGATCGAAGGAGAATCGCATGACCACGTATGCAGTGACCGGAGCGACCGGCGGACTCGGCGGAGCCGCAGTGGCCGCACTCACAGCGCGGGGCGTCACCCCGTCCGACATCGTCGCATTCGTCCGAGACGAAGCGAAGGCGACGGCTCTCACTGAGGCCGGCGTCGTCGTCCGCGTCGCCGACTACGAGCAGTCCGACGCGCTGGACGCCGCGCTGGACGGCGTCGACCGTCTGCTGCTGGTGTCGAGCCCGGAAGTGGGGAAGAGGTCACCGCAGCACCGGAACGTCGTCGACGCGGCTAAGCGGGCAGGCGTCGCCTTCATCGCGTACACGAGTCTGCTCAACGCCGACACGTCGCCGTTGCTCCTGGCCGACGAGCACCGCGAGACCGAGGCGTACCTCGCCGACAGCGGAGTCGATCACGCTGTCCTGCGTAACGGCTGGTACTCGGAGAACTATGCGGCGTCTGCACAGGCCGCGATCGACGGCGGGGAATTCGTCGGATCGGCGGGCACCGCGACCGTGGCGCCCGCGGCCCGGGCCGACTACGCAGATGCGGCAGCGGCAGTCCTCCTCGCCCCGGACGCCGGGCGCGTCTACGAACTCGCGGGCTCACAGCATCTGACGTACCCGGACATCGCGGCCGCGTTCAGCGAGGTCGCCGGGACGTCGGTTCGCTACCGGGACGTTCCGGCCGCCGATTACAAGGCGTTGTTGATCACCGCCGGTGTGCCCGCGGGCGGGGCCGCGATCGTGGCCGACTCCGACAGCGGAGCCGCACAGGGTGCACTGGACTCGTCGTCGACGGACCTCGCCGACCTTCGGGGCGTCGAGAGCACGCCGTTCGTCGACGTGATCCGACGCGTGCTCGGCTAGTTCGGGCTCAAGACACCCTAGTTCGGGCTCAAGACACCCTAGTTCGGGCTCAAGACACTCAGTGTCGAACCTTGGCTCAGGACGATCCGTCCGTCGACGTCGGTCGCCTCGCCGTTGATCGGCAGAGTCCACGCCTGCTCGCCCGTCGACGGACGGAATGCGGTCAGCTGGCTGCTGTTCCCGAAGACCGCGACGTCCTCGGACGCGCCGACACACGAGAGCATGTCGACGTCCGAATCGGGCCGGTCGAACTCCGGTTCGGCGAGTTCGCCCACCCGATCGCCGCTGTCGAGTGCGAAGAAGACGCGCGAGCGGTCCTTGAGGGCGAAGGACACCTGCGGTCCGCAGGGGCGGGTGTGCGCTTTGGACAACTCGGTGTCCGAGACCTCCCAGGCGGCGTGGCCGGTCGCGGGGTCCATCACCTGGTAGCGGCCGTGCGCCTGCAGGACGGTGTCGCCTGCGGCCGTGACCACCGGCAGAGTCGACGGGCCAGGGACCAGTTGCAGGCCGTCGGCGCTCGAGACGCGAGCCGGGGCGACGACGCCGTCGGACACACGATAGAAATCGAGCGTCGTCGTGCCGTCGTGGCTGCGGGAGACGACGACGCCGGTCGGGTACGTCGTCACCTCGCAGTCCTGGCATGCGGCGATGTCCTCGCCGGTCTCCGGATCGATGACGAATCGTGCACCGTCTGCGGTCGCGACGGTTAGGACGCCGTCCTCGACGCGTGGACGCGCAGACGCGGCGAACGTGCGACTCCAGCGCTCGTCGCCGGACGACGACCGCAGGGACACCTGGTAGCCGCTGTCGTTGACGTGCACGAAGTCGGTGCCGACCCCGACCAATTCGGCGGTATCGGAACCGCTGGACGTCAGTTCCATGCTGCCGTTCTCACGGTCGACGACGAACAAGCCGTTCTCGGGGCCGTCGGTCCGAGTTCGTACCGAACAGCCGATCTCGCCGGAGTCGTCGAACGCACACGCGCCGAAACCGGCGTTGACCGGCTCATCCCATTGCTGTGCGCCGGTGTCCGCGTCGACGAGGACGTACATGCGGCGGATCCCTGCCGTGTACGAGACGAGCCACTCGTCCCCGGAAGTGTCGGCGATCGTGATGTCGCCGTCGCCGGTCAGTCCGGGCAGCGATTGATCGTCGAGCGTCCACGCGGTCGACGGTGCCGACGAGTACTCGGCCAACACACCGTGCCCTCCGGTGCTCGCATCGTCGGAGGACTGGCCGAGGACCAGGCCCGCCGTGACTACGAGGGCAGCAGCACCCACGGCGGCGACGGAGCCCATGCCGAACGGCAGACGTCGGAATCGGGTCGCAAGCGGCATGCGGTCAGTCAATCACGGGGCGGCCGATCATGGGGCGACGCCACGAGCGCGCAACAGGAGAGTCATCTGCCCGATCTCGTCGCCCTGCTCGGTGATCATCGACAACGCCAGCCTCCGGGTGGCCGCCGATGCGGTGTCCGAGTTCTGCGCGGCCGTCGCCATCTCGACGCCGCCGCGATGGTGTCGGATCATCAGTTGCAGGAACTCGATCTCGGCGGCGGCGCCGCGGGCGTCCGACAGTCGGGCGATCTCGTCGGAGCTCGCGAGCCCGGGCATCGGCGGCTCGTCGGCGTCGGTGGGCTCAGACGGTCCATGCTCGTGCTCCCCGGGATGCATCCATTCCATCGGATGGTCGGAGGTGAGCGGTAACGCGAACCAGTCGAGCCACCCGCGCATCGTGGCGGCCTCGGCAGCCTGTGTCGCGGCGATCCGGTCGGCCAGTCCACGGATCTCCGGGGCCACCTCGGTCGTCAGCGTGTTCGCGATCAGAATCGCCTGATCGTGGTGGACGCTCATGTCCTGGGCGAACCCGATATCGGCGGGGGTCGGTTCGTGCGATCGCTGTTCGGCGCGGTGGTTCTCCCAAGCGACTCCGCCGAAGAAGCCCGCGACGGCCAGAAGAAGTGCCAGGAGCACTGCGCACACCGCAGTAGTGGCTCGAGTCATCCGGAGACGGACTCCTGATCTGCGGGCGGCGTATAGACGTCCGGACTCAGTTGCAGAGCGTAGAACCCGCCGTCGGCGCAGGTGGTCCACAGTTGGTCGCCATGGAACTCGGGCGGGGAGAAACACCAGTCGGTGGACATGTCACCGCCGACGACCATCCCCGAGCGGGGGCCGAGGGCGTCGTTGAGCTTCGCTTTCCCGTTCACGATCGACATGCCGAGGCTCAGGAACTCGATGGCGGGCACCCCGATGATGGAGCCGAGTACGTGGGCGGAGTTCGGCAGTTCGGCGATGGTCGCGTTCTTCTGCGCGGGTGGATTGAAATAGGCGATCTCCCGGATCTTCGACAGATTGCGGATGTCGAACACGCGGATACCGGACGACTCCCACGAGCACGCGAGCGTCGTCGGATCGTCGGGGCGGTCGGCCGCGCAGTAGTGCGGGTTGCTGCTGAACAGGCTGTTGCCCATCGAGTCGGCCAGGTTCGTGTCGAGGTTCTCCGGCAGGTTGATCTCGAGTTTGATCTGCGCCGCGTACTTCGGTTTGTTCACTCGCGTCACGTCGAACACCTTGACGCCGCCCGAGCCGCCCTCGTCGGCGGTGATGATGTGCGGTCGGCCACGGTAGGTGACCGGGATCGAATGCTGATTGAGTTGCCCGTCGGGCCACAGATAGGCGGCCACGTGCCGTACCTGCGGGAATCGGGCTCGTCGCTGGATGGAGCTGATGTCGAGGACCGTGACGCCCGCCATGTTCGAGATGTACATGCGGTTCCCGTCGGGGGTGATGCCGAAACCGTGCCCGAGGAAGCTGTGCAGGCCCTGCCAGATGACGCGGGGCTTCCGGGGATTCGAGACATCGATGGCGCTGAGGTGCCCGGGGAAGACACCGGACGCCCAGTAGGTGCGTCCGTCCGGCGACCATCCGCCTTCGTGCGAGGTGAAGGGGAGCGGGGTCGCGGTACCTGGGCCGGGATTCAACAGGCGCGGGTGCGCGCAGTCCGAGATGTCGTAGACGGCGAAGTATCCACCGCCCCACAGCAACGGGACAGATGTGGCCGCGAGCAGCTTGCGCTTCTTATTGACCTTGAGGGTCTCCCAGGTGCCGCCGCGCATGGCGGGCGAGGTCAGTGACCCGACGACGTTCGGCGCGCTGGGATCTGCGACGTCGACCACCTGCACGCCGGGCTGGCGGACGAGGTTGTTCCCGGGGAACAGGCTGCCCGTGTAACTGCAGTGGTCGTACGTGACCGAGGTGATGCCACCGCCTGCGCCGCGGACGTTGCCGATCTCCGAGAGGTTGCAGTGGTAGCCCCGGCGCGAGCGACCCGAGTTCCGGTCCTCGACGGTGACCTGTCCCTGGAGGGCTCGCTCCGGGCTGGATCCGGGGCCGCAGTCGGCTCGGTCGACTGCGACGTCGGAGATGTCGCCGAAGAAGTGGTTCGCGGCGTTCGCGTCGGGCGCGACGGCCAACGACGCGGCGAGCGCGATCACCGACCCGATCGCGGTGACGGCGACGTATCGCCTGATCGATGGTCGTGCACGTGTCATGGCCGGTCCCCGACTTGCTGAGTGATTATGGCGTGCCGCAAGCTAACACGTAGATGGCGTCCGCCGGGTCCGGTTCGAGTGAATCGATGATCGATCGGGTCGCGTTGAGCGCCGTTCGCTCACGGCGTAGTCGTTCGGGAACATCATTCCTGCGTGCAGCGTTGTCAACCTCAGACCCCCATCGTGGTCGACGGCATCCGCCCGAGACCGGAGTAATGAGCGGGCGGCTGGTCGCGACCACTAAGGTGGACGTAGGGCTGGTCGTCATACTCTGCCGCGGGTGCGCGGCAACGACCGGGGCGCAAGCAATCGAGGGAGAACAATGTTCGAACGGTTCACCGACCGCGCACGCCGGGTTGTCGTCCTGGCGCAAGAAGAAGCGCGGATGCTCAACCACAACTACATCGGCACCGAGCACATCCTGTTGGGCCTCATCCACGAGGGTGAAGGCGTGGCGGCGAAGGCGCTCGAGTCGCTCGGCATCTCACTCGAGGCCGTGCGCAGTCAGGTGGAGGAGATCATCGGCCAGGGCCAGCAGGCTCCGTCCGGTCACATCCCGTTCACCCCGCGCGCCAAGAAGGTCCTCGAACTGAGTCTGCGCGAGGCTCTGCAGCTCGGCCACAACTACATCGGCACCGAGCACATCCTGCTCGGACTGATCCGCGAGGGCGAAGGCGTCGCCGCGCAGGTGCTCGTCAAGCTCGGCGCCGACCTGAACCGGGTCCGCCAGCAGGTCATCCAGCTGCTGTCCGGCTATCAGGGCAAGGAGCCGGAGACGGCAGGGACCGGTGGACGCTCGTCCGACTCGGGCACACCGTCGACGTCGCTGGTACTCGATCAGTTCGGCCGTAACCTGACGACCGCCGCGTCGGAGGGCAAGCTCGACCCCGTCATCGGGCGCGAGAAAGAGGTCGAGCGGATCATGCAGGTCCTCTCGCGTCGCACCAAGAATAACCCGGTCCTCATCGGTGAGCCCGGCGTCGGTAAGACCGCCGTCGTCGAGGGACTCGCCCAGGCCATCGTGTCGGGCAACGTCCCCGAGACGCTCAAGGACAAGCAGTTGTACACCCTCGACCTGGGTTCGCTGGTCGCGGGCAGCCGCTACCGCGGTGACTTCGAGGAACGACTCAAGAAGGTCCTCAAGGAGATCAACACTCGCGGCGACATCATCTTGTTCATCGATGAGCTGCATCAGCTCGTCGGCGCGGGCGCCGCAGAAGGTGCGATCGATGCGGCCAGCATCCTGAAGCCGAAGCTGGCCCGCGGCGAGCTGCAGACCATCGGCGCGACCACGCTCGACGAGTACCGCAAGTACATCGAGAAGGATGCGGCCCTGGAACGTCGTTTCCAGCCGGTCCAGGTCGGCGAGCCGTCGGTCGAGCACACCATCGAGATCCTCAAGGGTTTGCGCGACCGTTACGAGCAGCACCACAAGGTGTCGATCACCGACGGTGCGCTCGCCGCCGCGGCCTCACTCGCGGACCGGTACATCAACGACCGTTTCCTGCCGGACAAGGCCATCGACCTCATCGACGAGGCGGGCGCGCGTATGCGCATCCGCCGGATGACCGCTCCGCCAGACCTGCGCGAGTTCGACGATCGCATCGCCGACGCGCGCAAGGAGAAGGAGTCGGCGATCGATGCGCAGGACTTCGAGCAGGCTGCGAGCCTCCGCGACAAGGAGAAGAAGCTCGTCGCCGAGCGTGCCGAGCGCGAGAAGCAGTGGCGCGCGGGTGACCTCGACGTGGTCGCCGAGGTGGACGACGAGCAGATCGCCGAGGTCCTCGGCAACTGGACCGGCATCCCCGTCTTCAAGCTCACCGAGGAGGAGACCAAGCGTCTGCTCCGTATGGAGGACGAGCTGCACAAGCGGATCATCGGCCAGGAGGACGCCGTCAAGGCCGTCTCGAAGGCGATCCGTCGTACGCGTGCAGGCCTGAAGGATCCGAAGCGTCCGTCGGGCTCGTTCATCTTCGCCGGCCCCTCGGGCGTCGGTAAGACCGAGCTGTCCAAGGCACTCGCCGGCTTCCTGTTCGGTGACGACGACGCACTCATCCAGATCGACATGGGCGAGTTCCATGACCGGTTCACCGCGTCGCGACTGTTCGGTGCTCCTCCGGGATACGTCGGCTACGACGAGGGCGGTCAGCTCACCGAGAAGGTCCGCCGCAAGCCGTTCTCCGTCGTCCTGTTCGACGAGATCGAGAAGGCCCACTCGGAGATCTACAACACCCTGTTGCAGGTTCTCGAGGACGGTCGTCTCACCGACGGTCAGGGTCGCACGGTCGACTTCAAGAACACGGTGCTGATCTTCACCTCCAACTTGGGCACCGGCGACATCTCGAAGGCCGTCGGCATGGGCTTCAGTGGCACCGACGACGGTCGCGGCTCGAACTACGAGCGGATGAAGCAGAAGGTCAACGACGAGCTGAAGAAGCACTTCCGGCCCGAGTTCCTGAACCGTATCGACGACGTGATCGTGTTCCACCAGCTCAAGGAGAACGAGATCCTTGAAATGGTCGACCTGATGATCGCGCGCGTCGAGACGCAGCTCAAGAACAAGGACATGGAGATCGAGCTGACCGAGGAGGCCAAGGGACTGCTCGGCAAGCGCGGCTTCGACCCGGTGCTCGGTGCGCGTCCGCTGCGTCGCACCATCCAGCGCGAGATCGAGGACCAGCTCTCCGAGAAGATCCTGTTCGAGGAGATCAAGGCAGGTCAGATCATCCTGGTCGACGTCGAAGGCTGGGACGGTGAAGACGACGGCGAGGACGCCTACTTCACCTTCACCGGTTCGGACAAGCCGCGGGGCATCCCCGACGACGCGGTCGAGTTGACCAAGACGGCGGGAGGCGGCGAGAGCGACTCCTGAGCGAGCGCTGATCCCGCAGTAGACCCGGTACGCGAGCGGCCGACGGACTCCCGTCGGCCGCTCGTGCTCTGTCCGGAGCCCGCGGCGATTCGGAGTCGGGCGAATGACGCGACCTGACTGCACCTCGGCAGACGGTCTACGCTGCACATGTCGATTCGTCCTGCCGGTCGAATCGTGAACGCAACGAATCGGGAGCAGAATCCATGTCGTACGGACCGCCGAACCAGCCGCAACCCAACTTCGGCCAGCCGCCGCAGCAGGCCGGTGTGCCCGGACCCTCGAAGCCGTCCGTGCAGAGCAAGCTTCTCGCACCGACGGGTGCACGGAGCCGAAACAGCCTGATCGTCGGGGCTGGCGCCGCCGTCCTCGGTGTGCTGCTGATCGTTGTCAGCTTCCTGACCTGGCTGTCTCTGAACGCATCGATGTCGCATTCACTTGCCGGCGCCGGCGAGATGACCATGGACATCAACATGACGGTGAACGGTGTCGGCAGCGACTCGACCGACCTCGACGTCAATCTCCCTGGCGGAATTCCCGCGAGCGTCGCCGACGAGATCCAGGCGAACGCCGACCAAAGCTTCGCCGAGAGCACGGAGGCCGACGGCGACGGTCCCGGATCGCCCGCGATCTGGACGATCATCTTCGGGGTGCTGCTCATCGCGGGAGGTGCGCTCGTTGCGATCCGCCGTTTCCCCGGAATCGGGGCGATCATCGTCGCTGCGGCCGGACTCGCGACCACGATCGCGACCATCGTGTTCGTCGCTGATCCGCTCGGCGCGTTCGGCGGAGACATGGGTGAGATGGATGGTGGCTCCGGTGACGCAGGCGCCGGGTACGGCCTGTGGTTGGCGCTCGTCGTCTCATTGCTCGCTCTCGCGGCCGGTGCCGCGGCGGTGGCGCTGACACTGTTCCCCGAGAAGTTCGGCACGTCGAACCGTCCGGCAGTCCCCGGATTCGGTGGGCCCCAGCAGTTCGGCGGCCAGCAGCAGTACGGCCAGCCCCAGCAGTACGGCCAGCAGTACGGTCAGCCCCAGCAGTACGGTCAGCAGCAGTACGGTCAGCAGCAGTACGGGGCACAGCCGGGCTTCGGACAGCCCCAGCAGGGCCCCGGCTTCGGCCAGCAGCCCCCGAACTACGGTCCGCCGCAGGGCTGAGGACAGTCTCCTCGGGCTCGCCGCGACTGCTGGTCGCGGCGAGACTCGATCGGGGGTCGAAGATCACACGCCGGGCCGTCCTGCGGATTCGTGTTCCTCACAGGTTCTTATGTGAAACTACAAGTCATGCCTTCGTCTCGAATCCCGTTGTCGCGCGTTCTGATCGTCGTACTCACGATGGCGGTCGTGGCGGGCGTCGGCGTCGCGATTGCGACTTCGCGAGACGCCGACGGAGCCGCTTCGGCCAAACCGTTGATGGCGGCTCAGAACTCGCCTGCCGAGAAGCCCCGCTACGTGGCCATGGGCAGTTCGTTCGCGTCCGGTCCGGAGTCGAACAAGCGAGGTCCGAGCAACTGCGGTCGCAGCGAGGACAATTACCCGAACAAGGTCGCCGACACTCTGGGGTACCGGCTCGTCGACGTCACCTGCGCGGGCTCCACGACTTCTGACATATTGCGGCCGTCCAAGCGGTACCACAAGCCTCCACAGATCGACGCCGTCACCTCGGACACCGATGTCGTTACGCTCACCACCGGTGGCAACGACGTCGGCTACATCGGTCGGCTCGGAGTCCAGAGTTGCGCGAACCTCGCGATGACGGGGATCCGTCCGTTGCGTTGCAACGCGAACCGGGTCCCGTCACCCGCACCGGTCGCCGCGTCGTTCGTCTCTCTTGAGCATCGGATGGAGCAGATCGTGCATGCGATCAAGACCCGTGCGCCGAAGGCGAAGATCGTGTTCGTCGACTATCCGCCGGTGGTCTCCGTTGCCGATGTGGCCTGCCAGAAGCTGCCGCTCGCGCCGTGGGAGATCGTCGAAGCAGGCGTCGTCGCCGATTCGCTCGCCGCGGCCACCGCACAGGCTGCGCACGCGACGCGTTCGATGCTCGTCCAGCCGTCTCAGGCGGGCAAGGCGCACACGGTGTGCTCGTCCGCGCCGTGGTTGCAGGGTTTTCCCGGCTCGCCGCCTTACCACCCGACGGACACGGGCAAGAACGGCGTCGCCCGCCTCGTCATCGACGCGATGCGCTGAGCGCGGTAAACCCCGCTACTTCACCGGCTTCGCGTCGTCGGCCGTGTACTGGTCGACAGGAGCGTCGGTCACCGGATCGTCCATCTCGTTCACCTGCGACGGAGCGTCCGCGGCCAGGCCTGCGGCGACGTCGGCTGCCCGCTGCTCGCGAGTCTCCGAGAGCTGATGGTAGGCGACCACCGCGGCTGACAGGAGCAGCAGCGCGCCGATTGCCGCAATAAGGGAACCGATCGACGTGTTGCCACAGAAGCGAAGTGCGACGCCGAACGCGATTCCACCGGCGCCGATGAGCGCTGACTCGAATGGGCGCTGCTGGCGCCAGTCTTCACGCTCGCGTCCGGTGGTGATGAGGCTGACCGGGCTGCGGCGCAGAGTCTCCACCAGCGCGACGGTCAGGACGATCGTGATCAGATACGTGAAGAAAATGTTCCAGAACAGGCTGAGATCGGTCCACGCTCGGGTGGTGCTCATGACCTCCGAAAGCACGAAGACGTGCGCGAGGTAGATACCGTACGAGCGGTCCGACCCCTTGCGCAGGATTGTGTCCGGAGTGGAGCCTGGAGTCCGTCGTGCCTGCCAGATGGTGCCGAGGATGTACAGGATGCAGATGATCGACAGCAGCGCGAACGCGTTGTGCAGCATGAAGACGTTCGTCGCACGGAACATTTCCTCGGTCCCGGCAGCAGGATCCTCCATACCGGTCGCGATGTTGGCCTTACGAGCGAAGTAGACCAGCGTGGTGATGATCGTGGCGAGTCCTGCGCCGACGATGAACCAGCGCCAGCGCTTCATGAACACGGTGAACGCGTCGAAGTGGTAGGCCGCAAGACAGCCCGCGAAGATGAAGAACTGATAGGGCAGGATCGTCACCGGCAGGTAACGCCACAGCGCGCCGAAGACGCCGGACTCGAACAACGCGGTCGGTGCGCCGCGCACCATCTGGTACATGAACCACGCCTGGATGAGAGCACTCAGCGCGAGAAGGTAACGGTGGTAGCCCCACGTCCGCTTGATCACCCACAGTACGGCGGGGAAGACCAGGTAGATCTGCATGCTCACCGACATGAAGTACAGGTGGTACGCAGCATGGCCGGTGATCAGGTCGTACGCGATGCTCTTCACCGCGAGCTCGAGATCGTGCACGCTCGAGAAGATGCCGGTGACGCCGTCGACGCCGCCGCCGTCGTAATGCTTCTTCAGCCAGTAGAACAGCGACCACACCAGGAATGGCAGGCCGATCAGCTTGTACCGCTTGCGCCAGAACGACGGCGCATGCAGCTCACGATTGCGGTACTGGTAGGTCAGCACGAATCCGGTGAGCGCGAAGAAGCAGTAGCGCGTGTAGCGGAGCACCAGACCGACGCCCTGGGCGACGACCGCGGTGTACGGGACCATGCCCAGGATCACGTGATCGAGGATCACCCCGGCGAACGTGACCAGCCGAACGAAGTCGATCTGGTACAGGTGCCGGTCCTTTTTGACAGGCTTGTCCTTCGGGGTGGAATCGGCCTGCGCCGGGGTCACGACCTTCTCGCCGGGGAGGTCGCCTGCGTTATCTGACATAGGTGTAGCGGTCCGTCTCGTCCTTCGGGGCGCGCGCGGGCGCGTTTGGTGACTGTAGGCAGGCTACTCGCCCACTGAGTGGCTTCACGCATCGGAAGGTCTACGGGTCGGCGTGTTGTCGGGTTTGAGGGGCTGTACGTGGTTCCCGAAATGCGTCGCGCACGCTAGACTGCTGTGGCAGGTGTTTCTGGAGAGACTGATGGGGTTAATGATGCGAGTGTCTGTCGTGCGTGGGGTCGCCGCACTCTCTGTTGCTGTCGCAGCATGTTCGGGAGCGGGTACTGCGTTCGCCGAACCCCCGTCATCGACGGCGACGCCGAGCACGCCGGCAACGGCCCCGCTCCCGTCGCGCATCGTCTCGTCCGCAGACGTCACCTCACGCGAGAAGCTGCTCGAGGTGTACTCGGCGTCGATGGGGCGGAACATCTCGGTCACCGTGCTCCACCCGGAGAACGACGCGCGACCCGCTCCAGTCCTCTACCTCCTCAATGGCGCGGGCGGTGGCGAGGACTCGGCGACGTGGAAGGCCAAGACCGACTACCGGAAGTTCTTCGCCGACAAGCACGTCAACGTCGTCACCCCGAACAGCGGCGCGTTCTCGTATTACACCGATTGGCAGAAAGACGACCCCGTGCTCGGCCGCAACAAGTGGCAGACGTTCCTCACCGAGGAACTGCCGCCGCTCGTCGACAAGTCGTTCACTACGACCGGAGCCAATGCGATCGCAGGCATCTCCATGTCGGGCACGTCGGTGCTCAACCTCGCGATCGCTGCACCGAAGCTGTACCGTTCCGTGGCCGCGTACAGCGGGTGCGCCCGAACGAGTGATCCGCTGGGGCAGGCGTACATCCGCACCGTGGTCGGCGACCGGGGGCGCGGCGACATTACCAACATGTGGGGACCGTTGGACGGCCCCGGTTGGAAGGCCAACGACCCCTACTTGAATGCGGCCAAACTCAAGGGCGTCAAGGTCTACATGACCAGTGGTACGGGGCTGCCCGGCCCGTACGACGTACCGAGCGCGCGCCTCATCAACGGCGACCCGGCGGTGCTTCTCGACCAGGTCCTGATGGGGGGAGCGATCGAAGCCGTCGTGAACAGCTGTACGCAGCAGATGAAGCAGGCGCTGGACAAGGCGGGCGTCGACGCGACGGTCACGACCCGCCCGACCGGTTCTCACTCGTGGGAGTACTGGCAGCGCGACCTGCACACCACGTGGCCGTCGATCGCCAAGGACCTGAACGCGGCCTGAGGGTCTACTTGTCGAGCAGGAGTCGGACGGTCTGTCCCATCCGATTCGTCACATCGGCCGCGGAGACGCGACGTGTGAGCCACTGGACCAGATTCGACATCCACACGTCCGAGATGACTCGCGCGATCGCGAGTTCCTTCTCTGACGGCTCCTGAGGATCCTGCGGATCGAGGATCGCGCCGGCGAGAAGTCGGTCGATGATGCCCGCGACGCGGTCGACCTCGGCCGTCGCCGACGCGTCGGCGAACATGAACGCTCGTGTCATCGCCTCGGTCAACAGCGGGTCGCGCTGCATCGCGAACGTGATCATGTCGAGGACGAACTTCAGGCGCTCCATGGCGTCGTCGCCCGGCAGTTGGGTGCGGTCGACGCGACCTTCGACGCGTTCGAGTTCGCGCGCCAACGCGGTCACCAAGAGGTGGACTTTCGACGGGAAGTATCGGTACAGGGTTCCGACGGCGACGTCGGCCTTCTCGGCGACCGCGCGCATCTGCACCGCGTCGTAGCCGCCCTTCGACGCGAGCGACAGCGTCGCGTCGAGGATTCGGCGCCGGCGCTCGCGCTGAGCCGCCGACCCGACCTCGGCTCCGGACGTCGGAGCGGGGGCCGTCGGCGGTGCCGGTTGGTTGTCGCTCGTGGTGCTGGCCGGGCCTGCCATGTGCGGCATCCTCCTCGATGATCGGGCTGTCGCTGGTTGGCAGCGGCACTTCGCGTGGTGTACACCCTAGATGTCATTAGAACAGGTTCTAATTGGGTGCACCAACAGAAACGCAGAGGAATATCCCGTGACTATCGCCACGTCATCCGACCAGCAGGCCGTCCATCACAGCATCACCGAGTGGGCGGCCGCGAAATCAGTGGTCGAGGCGGTACGGGCGGACGTGGACGGCGCAGGTCCCTCCTGGTGCGGGTGGTTCCCCGAGTTGGGTGCGCTCGGGGTATTCGGGGCGGCCGTCGACGAGTCGCGCAACGGCGCGGGCGGCACGTTCGTCGACGTCGCGGTGATGCTCGAAGCATGTGGTGCGTCGTTGGTTCCCGGGCCGCTTGCTCCGACCGTGGCAGCGGCGTACGTGGCCGCACGTGCGGGTGCAGCTCAGGCCGACTCGCTGCTGGCGGGTGATCGGCCGGTGGTGACTCCCGCCGCCGTGACCGCGACCGGCGCTCCGTTCGTGGTGGCCGACGGAGTCCTCGACCTCGGACCGGTGCCGGGCTGGGCGGACGCAGTCGCCGTCGTCGCGCCGCTCGATCTCGGTGACGGCGACGCGCGGTGGTTCCTAATCGATACGTCGGCCGTGACGGTTGACGCCGCAGCAATGGATGGTCCGCTCGACGGGACCGCGGTCCCGAGTCGCGTCCGGCTGTCCGGCGTCGGAGACGCGGCACTCGTCGAGTTGGGCGACGGTGAGACCTTCGTCGCCGTTCTCACGCTCGGCATCGCCGCGTACCAGGCCGGCGTCGCACGGCACGCCCTCGACGTGGCGGTCGACTACGCAAAGGTGCGTACCCAGTTCGGCGCCCCGATCGGCTCGTTTCAAGCGATCAAACAGATCTGCGCCGACATGCTCACCCGTAGTGAGCAGCTCGCGGCGGCGGCATGGGACTTGGCGTCCGCCTTGGACTCGGGCGACCCGGACCAGACCCGGCTGAGCCGACTCGCCGCGACGGTTCTCGTCGCCGACCTCGCCCCCGCCAACACCAAGGACGCGATCCAGGTCCTCGGCGGTATCGGATTCACCTTCGAGCACGACGCGCACCTGTACCTGCGCTCGGCGCTGGCGACCCGCACGCTGCTCGGGCAGGGAAGCGCGGCGCGCGCCGAGCTCGCGCGGTTGGGACGTGCGGGCGCGCGCCGCGAGTTCTCGCTCGACCTCGACTCGGTGCAGGCGCGGCGCCCGGAGATCGCGGTGGCGGCCGAAGAAGTGGCGGCCACCCCCGAATCGGAACGTCGGGCAGCGCTCGCACGGACCGGGCTCCTCGCCCCGCATTGGCCGGAGCCGTACGGCCTCGGAGCCGGGCCGGCGTTGCAGCTGCTGATCGACGCCGAACTCGACCGTGTCGGCGTCGTCCGACCGGATCTAGTGGTCGCCGGGTGGGCGCTCCCGACGATCCTCGAGCACGGGACGCCGGCGCAACGCGAGAGATTCGTGGCGTCCACGCTCGCCGGAGACACCCGCTGGTGTCAGTTGTTCAGCGAGCCCGAAGCGGGTTCGGATCTCGCATCGCTGCGCACCAGAGCGGTACGGACCGACGGCGGTTGGCTACTGACCGGCCAGAAGATCTGGACGTCCGAGGCGCACATGTCGCAGTGGGCGGTCTGCCTGGCGCGTACCGACCCCGACACGCCCAAACACAAGGGAATCACCTACTTCCTCGTCGACATGGCGAGCGCGGGCATTGACATCCGCCCGCTTCGCGAGCTGACCGGCCGCGCCATGTTCAACGAGGTGTTCCTCGACGAGGTGTTCGTGCCGGACGAGATGGTCGTCGGCGCGATCGACGGGGGTTGGCGGTTGGCGCGCACCACACTCGCCAACGAACGCGTCGCGATGGGCGGATCCGGTCTCGGTAAGGAAGTCGACGCCTTGTTGAGGCAGATCGACGGCATCGACCTCGACGTCGAGCAGACCCGCGTTCTCGGCGGAATCATCGCGGACGCGCACATCGGTCGGGTCCTGGACGCGCGCGCCGTCGTGCAGCGACTCTCGGGCACGGATCCGGGAGTGACCTCGAGCGTCCGCAAGCTGATCGGCGTCGTCCACCGACAGGCGGTGCCGGAGTTCGCGACCGATCTGCTCGGCGTCGACGCGCTCGCGTCGACGACGGCGACCGAGCTGCTGTTGCTCAACCGCTGCCTGTCGATCGCGGGTGGAACCACCCAGATTCTGAAGAATGCGGCCGCCGAACGGATTCTAGGTCTGCCCCGCGGCTGAACACGTGACCAGCCGCATAGTCGATCTGATACAAATAGAACAAGTTCTAATTTGTAGATTGGAGGCACCGGATGGACTTCACCTTGGACCCGGCGGCCGCAGCAGTCGAAGAGGCCGCCGACGAGGTCGTGCGTCGTCTGGAACCGGACTGGGAGACCCGCTTCGACGGCAGTGGTTTCGACGACACTGCATGGCGGGCGTTCCTCGACGCGGGATTCCCCGCGATGCCGTTGCCCGGCGCCGTCGGCGGTGACGATCTGGACGTCGACTCGCTCCGACCGCTCGTCACGCGCGCCGGTCGCGACGCCGTCGTCACCCCGTTGCTGGGGACACTCGCAGCAGCTCTGACCGTGCGCGAGGACCTCGGAGCGGTCGCCGTCGCGATCGGCGAGGCCGGCTCGGCGCTCGGCGACCCGCAGGCGACCACGGCCACTTCAGAATCGGCCGGAGTCCTCGTCACCGGTGTCAAGACCGGTGTCCTGCACGCCGACGCCGCTGAGAACCTTCTCGTGACGACCGACGCGGGCGTCGCCGTTGTCGCCGCGGACGCCGACGGAGTGCGGATCACCCGCACCACGTCGTCGTCCGGATGGGGCGAGTGCACGGTCCGCTTCGATGGCGCCCGCGCCGACCGCGTGCTCGACGACTCGACTTCCGGGGACCCGGTGACCCGACTCGTCGACGTCTACCGCGCACTGCTCGCCGCCTATGCGTCCGGCCTCCTCACCGGCGCCATCGCGCGCACCGCCGAGCACGTCAGCACCCGCAACCAGTTCGGGAAGCCGATCGCGGCTTTCCAAGCCGTCGGCCAACAACTCGCCGACGTGTACGTGGTGTCGGCGACTCTCGACCTGGTCGCCGTCACCGCCGCATGGGAGCTCGCGCAGGGCCGTGACGCCGCGGTCGACCTCGGCACGGCGCTCTACACCGTGGCGTCCGAACTGCCGGCGACGATGCGCACCATGACTCACCTGCACGGCGGGATCGGCGTCGATGTCACCTACCCGCTGCACCGCTACTTCTCACTGGCCAAAGACCTCGCCCGACTGGTCGGCGGATCTGATCGCACTCTGGAGGTGCTCGCGTGTTCATAGCGCTCACCGACGAACAACTCGCCCTCCGCGACGAACTGCGCGTCTATTTCTCCACGCTCATCAGTGACGACGACGCGCACACCATGCGTACCGAACGCCACGGCCCGACCTACCGCAAGGTGATCAAGCAGATGGGCGCGGACGGATGGCTCGGCGTCGGCTGGCCAACCGAGTTCGGCGGCCACGGCTTCGGCGAGATCGAGCAGCAGATCTTCACCAACGAGGCGATCCGCGCGGACGTGCCGCTGCCGTCGGTGACTCTGCAGACCGTCGGCCCCACCCTGCAGAAGTACGGCACTGCCGAGCAGAAGGCCCAGTTCCTTCCGCGCATCCTGTCCGGCGACGTGCACTTCGCGATCGGCTACACCGAGCCCGAGGCCGGAACGGACCTCGCATCATTGACCACCAAGGCGGTCCTCGACGAGACCGGCGAGAACTACGTCGTCGACGGACAGAAGATCTTCACCACCGGTGGCCACGACGCCGACTACATCTGGCTCGCCTGCCGGACCGACCCGGAGGTCGGCAAGCACAAGGGCATCTCGATCCTGATCCTGGACACGCGCGATCCCGGCTTCTCCTGGACGCCGATCATCACCGCGGACGGCGCGCACCACGTGAACGCCACCTATTACAGCGGCGTCAAGGTTCCGGTGTCGATGCGCGTTGGCGAGGAGGGCGACGGCTGGAAGCTGATCACCACCCAGCTCAACCATGAGCGGGTCATGCTCGGGCCGTCGGGACGCATCAGCGGCATCGCCGACAAGGTCCGCGAGTGGGCTCGTTCGAGCGGTGTCGACGACGAGCCCGAGGTCCGTCGCGTCTTCGCGAAGATCGACGCGTTCGAGCGGCTCAACGAGCTCCTCAACTGGCAGGTCGCCTCGAGCGGCGAGATCTCGATGGCGTCGGCCGCCGCGACCAAGGTGTTCTCCACCGAACGGGTGCAGGCGATTCACCGGATGGTCGACGAAGTGGTCGGGCGGTACGGCGACTTCGCCGACCCGGCGACCGCCGACCTCGTCGACTGGCTCGACATGATGGCCAAACGCAACGCGGTCATCACATTCGGCGGCGGTGTCAACGAGGTGATGCGAGACATGATCGGAACCGCAGGCCTCGGCCTGCCGCGAGTGAAGAGGTAGTCGTAGTGAGTTCGCCAGAATCGACGATCTCTCCCGAATCGACCGTCGACCAGATCTACGCGGCCGCCGACGTGATCAAGGCGTCCGGCGCAAGTGCGCAGACCCTCGGGCGTGACCCGATCAACCGGCCGATGATCCACAACTGGGTCGAGGCGATGGGCGATGCGAACCCGATCTACGTCGACGACGACGCGGCACGCGCGGCCGGACACGACGGCATCGTCGCACCACCCGCGATGGCCCAGGTGTGGACGATGCGCGGCCTCCACGGCGTCCGCACCGACGACGACCCGTTGGGGCGGGCGACCGCGTTGTTCGACGCCGCCGGCTACACCTCGGTGGTCGCGACCGACTGCGACACCGTCTACCACCGGTACACCGCGCCGGGCGAGGAGATGGCATTGTCGTCCGAACTCGTCGACGTCGTCGGGCCCAAGCACACGGCGCTCGGGGAGGGCTGGTTCTTCACCACGCGCAACACGTGGCGAGTGAAGGGCAGCGACGAGATCGTCGCGGAGATGAACTTCCGCATCCTCAAGTTCGCACCCGGCTCCGCCAAGCCCGCGAACCCGGCACCCGATCTGGATCCGGCGAAGCTCATCCGGCCGACGGCCTCCCGCGACACGGCCTTCTTCTGGGACGGCATCGCGGCCCACGAACTGCGGATCCAGCAACTCGAAGACGGTTCGCTGCGGCATCCGCCGATCCCCGCGACGTGGCGTCCGCGCGAAGCCGACGGAGAGTTCGGGACAACTCACTATCGCATCGTCTCGGGCCGGGGCACCGTGTACAGCCACGTAGTCCACCACGCACCGAAGGTGCCCGGGCGACCACTGCCGTTCGTCGTCGCCCTCGTCGAACTCGACGAAGGTGTCCGGCTGCTCGGCGAACTCCGGGGCGTCGACCCCGCGGACGTCCGGATCGGGCTGCCCGTGCAGATCACGTTCCTCGACTTCCCGGCAGACGGCGACCGACCCGCGTGGACGCTGTACGCGTTCACGCCACGTGAAGGAGGCGACCGGTGACCGCCGGAACCATCTCGGTGGGCGCGACGCTGCCGCCGTTGACGATCGAGGCGACCCCGACGTTCGTGGTGTCGACGGCGATCGCCACCCGCGACTTCCAGGACGTGCACCACGACCGGGACCTCGCGCACCAGAAGGGGTCCAAGGACATCTTCGTCAACATCCTCACCGACACGGGTCTGGTGGAGCGCTTCGTCACCGACTGGGCCGGTCCACGGGCCGTCATCGCGTCCATCGCATTGAAGCTGGGAGTGCCTTGGTACGCCTACGACACTGTGACCTTCACCGGTGAGGTGACCGAGGTCGAGGAGGGCGGAGTCGAGCAGGGCGGAGTCGAGGAGGGGGGAGTCGACGGTGCGCGGGTCACCGTGGCCGTGACCGGAACCAACTCGCTCGGCAAGCACGTGATCTCCACAGTCGTCTTCACTCGGAAGGAGCAGGCGTCATGACCGGTACAGACGGGTCCCGCTCACTGTCGGGGAAGGCCTCGATCGCCGGAATCGGTGCGACCGACTTCTCCAAGAACTCCGGCCGTAGTGAACTGCGGCTGGCCGCAGAATGCATCAACGCTGCTCTCGATGACGCCGGGCTCACCGCCTCGGACGTCGACGGTCTCGTCACGTTCACCATGGACACGAACATGGAGATCGCCGTCGCTCGCGCCGTCGGCATCCCTGAACTGACGTATTTCTCGCGCATCCACTACGGGGGTGGGGCAGCCTGTTCCACCGTGCAGCAGGCGGCGATGGCGGTCGCCACCGGGGTGTGCGACGTCGCCGTCGCCTACCGCGCGTTTAACGAACGGTCCGGAAACCGGTTCGGTCAGGTCAACGCGGCCGTAGCGAACCAGGAGAACTCGTCGGGCACCGACAACGCGTTCTCGTACCCGCACGGTCTGTCGACGCCTGCCGCGTTCGTCGCGATGACGGCGCAGCGCTACATGCACGAGTACGGCGCCACCAGCGAGGATTTCGGTCGAATCGCCGTCGTCGATCGCAAGCACGCGGCGCTCAACCCGAAGGCGTTCTTCCACGGAAAGCCCATCACGTTGGAGGACCACCAGAACTCGCGGTACATCGCCGAGCCGCTCCACCTGCTCGACTGCTGCCAGGAGTCCGACGGTGGCGTCGCGATCGTCGTCGTCTCGCCCGAGCGAGCCAGGGATCTGCGCACCACCCCGGTATCGATAGCGGGTGCGGCGTCGGGCAGCGGGACCGACCAGTTCATCATGACCAGCTACTACCGTGACGATCTGCCCGCGCTGCAGGAGATGGGCCTCGTCGGACGGCAACTGTGGGAGCAGTCCGGCCTCGGCCCCGACGACATGGACCTGGCGGTGCTCTACGACCATTTCACCCCGTACACGCTGATCCAATTGGAAGAGCTCGGCTTCTGCGGGCGCGGCGAGGCCAGAGACTTCATCGCCGACCCCGGAGCTCTCGAAGTCGGCGGCAGGCTGCCGTTGAATACCCACGGCGGCCAGCTCGGGGAGGCCTACATCCACGGGATGAACGGCATCGCCGAAGCCGTCCGCCAACTCCGCGGCCAATCCGTCAACCAGGTCGACGGCGCCTCGAAGGCACTCGTCACCGCAGGCACCGGCGTCCCGACGTCTGGCCTCGTCCTCACCCTCTGATCCCAGCTCAAGGAGACACCCGAGATGAAGTTCAACCTCGCAGACGTGTTCGAGACCGTCGCGGACACCGTTCCCGACCGGGTCGTGCTCAGTTACGAAGGCACCTCGTACACCTACGCCCAGATGGACGCGCTCACGACACAGGTCGGGCACATGCTGTCCGCTCACGGCGTCGGCCTCGACGATCACGTCGGCCTGTTTCTGAAGAACAGCGTCGAGCACGTCACGAGCCTGCTCGGGCTCCTCAAGGTGCGGGCCGTGCCGATCAACGTCAACTACCGCTACACCGACCCCGAACTCGAGTACATCTTCGAGAACTCCGACTCGAAGGCGATCATCGTCGAGCTGCCCGAACATCAGCGGTCCGTCGCACGGTTGATGCCGAAGCTTCCGCTGCTGAGGACCGTCTTCGTGATCGGCGACGTCGACGAGGAACTGTCGGCGGCCGTCGCAGCCCTCGACGGACGGACCGTGGACATCGTCGACTTCGGCGAGCATGCGAATGCGCCCACCGAGCGTGACTTCGAGACTCGTACCGGCGACGAGCACTACATCATCTACACGGGCGGCACCACCGGCTACCCGAAAGGCGTGGTGTGGCGACACGACGACTTCTTCCGCAAACCGATCTCCGGCGGCAACCCGTACGGCGACCCCCGTGAGGACCTCGACGAGATCGCCCGCGAGGTGCCTAATTTCCCGTCTATCGCCGCACTCATCGCGGCGCCGCTGATGCACGGCGCGGCGTCGTACCTCCTGTTCACGTTCATCGCCCTCGGCTCCCGGCTGATCCTGGAACGCGACTTCGACGCCGAGAAGATCATCGAGAACATTCCCCGCGATCAGACGCAGATCATCCTGATCGTCGGTGACGCGATGGGTATCCCGCTGGTGCAGGAGATGGAGCGGCAGAAGGACTCCACCGACATGTCGTCGCTGTTCTCGATCACGTCGGGCGGCGCGATCTGGAGCAGGTCCGTCCGAGACCGGATGCTCGCGGTGAAACCGGAACTGTTGATGCGCGATAACTTCGGCGCCTCCGAATCGGGCAACGACGGCGAGATCATGATGGACGAGAGCGGCAACCTGTCGGTTCCACCCACCGACCGCATGATGATCGTCGACGAGCGATTCGAGCAGATCACCATGCCGAACGAGCCGGGGCTGATCGCGCGCGTCGGCAACGTGCCGGTCGGTTACTACAAGGACCCGGAGAAGTCGGCGCGGACGTTCCCGACACTGCCGGACGGCCGCCGGATCTCGGTGCTCGGTGACATGGGGTACCTGACCGAGGACAAGCACATCGTGTTCCAAGGCCGCGGCAGCCAGTGCATCAACTCGGGTGGCGAGAAGGTGTACGCCGAAGAGGTCGAGGCGGCGATGCACGGTCACCCGGCGATCGCGGACGCCCTTGTCGTGCCGGTCCCGGACGAGAAGTACGGGCAGCGCGTCGGTGCCGTCGCAAGCCTCAACGAGGGCGCGCCCGAGCCGTCGCTGGAAGAGATCCAGGAGCACTGCCGCCAGAGCATCGCCCGGTACAAGGTGCCGCGTAGCGTCGTCTTCGTCGACGAGGTCAAGCGCACGCCTGCGGGCAAGGCCGACTACCGCTGGGCTAAGTCTGCGGCCGTGGCGGACTGACTCCCTCACTGACACGGTCGGTTCGTGCGCTTAGAGTGAGTGCATTCGCCTTCCTACGAAACGGAGATCGTCATGCGTGTGAGAACTGCGTTCCTCGCCCCGATGGTCGTCGCGGTCGCACTCGTGTCCGCAGCGTGCGGATCCGACGACTCGGACTCGGGCGCACCGGATTCGTCGCAGCGGCAGGCGTATCTGTCGGCGGTCAAGTTGAGCGGCGTGAAGTTCGCCGACGACGACGAGGCGGTCTCGGTCGGTCAGAAGATCTGCGAGGATCTCGAGAGCGGCACCAGCGTTTCCGACGCGGCGAAGGGTGTGAGCCAGGCCGCCAACTCCGGGCAGGGTGCTGCGGTGGTCGGCGCGGCCATGGGGTCCTTCTGCCCGGGAGCAGCAGGCGACATGATGCCCAAGAGCTCTGACCTGCCGACGATGCCCAGCATCGATCTGCCGGGCTGAGCGGCGCCGATTCAGCGTTCAAGTTCGGGGCCGCCGAGTTCGGGGACCTGCCGCAGCGTTCGGTCCGCATCGAGTTCGAGGACGATGTCGATTCCGACCTCCTGGAGGAACCGGTAATCGTGGCTGACGACGAGAAGCGCGCCGCGGTAGGCGTTGAGCGCCTGTGTCAACTGGCGCACGCTGGTGACGTCGAGGTTGTTCGTCGGCTCGTCGAGGATGAGCAGGGCAGGCGGTGGTTCGGCGAACAGCAGCTTTGCCAGACTGACCCGGAAGCGCTCGCCGCCGGACAGCGTGGAGACTGGCCGGTCGACGGCCGCACCGCGGATCAGTAGGCGTGCCAGTCGATTCCGGATATCGCCCGGGGTGGCGTCGCGCGTGACGGATCGAACGTTCTCCAGTGCGCTTGCCCCATCGTCGAGTCCATCGAGGCGCTGAGGCAGATACCCGTACGACTGGGTCAACAGACGCCCCGACGGGAGTCCGGCGACGCGATCGTCGCCGCGCACCAGGTGGGCGAGGAGTGTCGACTTCCCGGATCCGTTCGGTCCGACGACGACGGCGCGTTCGGGGCCCTGGATGACGACGTCGCCGTGCACCGTGGCGAACTCGATCAGGCGACGACCACGCGGCAGGTCCGGAGCCGGTAGGTCGAGAGCGATGTCGTCGTCGTCTCGGATGCGTGCATCAGCGGCGTCGACCGCCGCCTGCGCCGACTCGACCTTGCCGTCGAGCGTTCCGCGGAGCGCTCCGGCGGACTCCTGTGCCCGACGCTTACGCGCACCGGCGAGGATCTTCGGCAGTCCGCCGTCTGCTTGCGCCTTCTTACCGGTGCGGGCGCGGTGGGCGAGCCGTGTCTCGGCATCGACGCGTTGCCGCTTCTCGGCCTTCAGGGTCTGCTGGGCACTGCGCGCGGCCTGCGCGGCAGCAGCCTGATCGATGTCGAGCGCCTCGCGCCATGCGCTGTACGGTCCGCCGAAGGTCGTGAGCGAGCCGGCGTACAGTTCGGCGGTCGCCTCCATGTGGTCGAGGAGCTCGAGGTCGTGACTGACGACGATGAGTGTGCCAGGCCAGTCGTCGACGAGATTCGCGAGCCGTGCGCGCGTGGCGCGATCGAGGTTGTTGGTCGGCTCGTCGAGCAGCGTGATCGGAGTGCGGCGCAGGGACAGGCCTGCGATGGCCAGGAGCATCGCCTCGCCGCCGGAGACGTCGGCGACGCGGCGGTCGAGATGATCGGCGGACAGACCGATCCGTTCGAGCGACGCTTCGACGCGGGCCGGCAGATCCCAGTCGTCGCCGACGGTCTCGAAGTGCTTCTCGTCGACGTCGCCGGACTCGATGGCCGCAAGTGCGGCCAGCACTCGATCGACGCCGAGCAGTCGGGCGACGGCGGTGTCGGCGTCCAGGGTGAGGGTCTGCGGGAGGTATCCGACCTCGCCGACCGTGTCGATGTGCCCGCCCGTCGGGGTGAGATCTCCGGCGATCAGGCGCAGGAGCGTCGACTTGCCGGAACCGTTTCGGCCGACCAGGCCGGTGCGTCCCTCGTCGAATGCGCCGTCGACGTTGGCGAGTGCGAGCGAGCCGTCGGGCCAGGCGAACGTGACGTCGTGCAGGGCGACGCGGGTGTGTGCGGGAGTAGACATGTGGCAGCGACGCTACCCAGGCGGGGGGACGGGCGCACCTGATTTTCCGGGCGGTGCGAGCGCCGGGAACCAGATGTCACTGAGAACGTCGGCGGCCTGCTCCGGCGAGAACTCGATCGTGCCCTGGATCTGCGATCGCGTGAAGTACCGCTCGAGCTGGGTCACCAGCAGTTCGATCCGGAAACGTGCCTCGTCCCGACGGTTCGCGGGCCACCGGGCGAGGTAGCCGGGCATCGCGTCGCTCAGTGCGGTGATGGATGCGCGGCCGATGGCGTGGAACTCCGGCTCCACCGCCAGTGCCTCGTCCCAGGCGGGAAGGATGTCGCGGTTCGTGGAGAACCAATCGAGGGCGTGGCGGATCCAGCCGGTGAACGCCTCACGCGATCCGTCGGTGAGTGCGACGTCGAGATCGCGATAGACGGCGGCCGCTCGCTCCTGCATGGTCTCCGCGCTGATCTTGGCGAGGACGTCCATCTTGCCGGTGAAGTGCAGGTAGAAGGTCGCCCGGCTGCACCCCACCTCGCGGGTGATGTCGTCGACGGTGACGGTCGAGTAGCCACGAGCGACGAACAACGACTTCGCCGCGTCGATGAGGGCACGGCGGGTCCTGCGCTTCTGCTCGTCACGCAGCGTCGACTTCGTCATGGCATTCATGATGCTCGGTGGACATTAACGAGGCAATCTGACAACTCACTAGACCCAGTGTCAGTGAAAGTTCTACCGTGACGGAGACGACGTTCGAGGAGTGGACACATGACTGACAACACGGTCGCGATCATCGGCGCCGGATGCTCCGGCTTCACGACCGCGAAACGATTGACGGACCAGGGCATCGGTTTCGACTGCTTCGAGATGTCCGACGACGTCGGCGGCAATTGGTACTACGGGAATCCGAACGGCCGGTCGGCGTGCTACCAGTCGCTGCACATCGACACCTCGACCAGTCGGTTGGAGTTCGAGGACTTCCCGGCGCCTGCCGATTGGCCGCACTTCCCGCACCACTCGTTGATCCACCGGTACTTCCGCGATTACGTGGACCATTTCGGTCTACGGGACTCGATCCGATTCGGGACTGCCGTTCAGAAGGCTGTGCATCGCTCCTCGGGCGGCTGGGATCTGACTTTGAGCACGGGAGAAGAACGCTCCTACGACGCGCTGGTGGTTGCGAACGGACATCACTGGAATCCGGCGTCTCCGGACTATCGGGGACACTTCGACGGTCAGATCATCCATAGTCACGACTATCGGACGCCGGTCGATCCCGTCGACATGCACGACAAGCGCGTGATGGTGGTCGGGATGGGCAACTCCGGACTGGACATCGCCTCGGAGGTGTCGAACCGGACGATCGCCGAGCACGTCTGGGTGTCGGCTCGGCGCGGTGTGTGGGTGCTGTCGAAGTATCGCGGAGGCAAGCCCGCCGACAAGATGATGATGCCGCCGTGGATGCCCAAGAGGCTCGGTCTGGCCATCTCGCGGCGAGCGATCAAGAAGTCGTTGGGTTCCATGGCGGGCTACGGGCTTCCGGAGCCGGACCACGAGCCGCTGTCGGCGCATCCGTCGGTCAGCATCGACTTCCTCGCGAAGGCCGGCTCCGGCGACGTGACCTGTGTGCCTGCCATCGACCGACTCGACGGCGACGCCGTCGTGCTCGCCGACGGCGGCCGGATCGCGGTGGACGTGATCGTGACGGCGACCGGCTACCGGATGTCGTTCCCGTTCTTCGACGACCCGGCGCTGCTGCCCGACGATGGCCACCGGTACCCGTTGTTCAAGCGGATCTTTCATCCGCAGTTCGACGACCTCTACTATGCGGGACTCGCACAGTCGTCACCGACGATCGTCAACCTCGCCGAGCAGCAGAGCAAGATCATCGCGGCACACCTGGCGGGGCGCTACCGGCTCCCGACCGCCGACGCCATGCGGGAGGCCATCGCCGCGGACGAACGCAGACACCTCGGGCAGTACTACGACGCACCCCGACACACCATCCAGATCGACTTCGCGCGCTACGTCAAAGACCTTCTCGCCGAGATCGAAGCGGGCGAGAAGCGGATGCGCGAACCGGTGGGCGCCCGGTGACCCTCGACGGGCACTGCGCAGCCGAGTTCGCCGGGGTGCAGGCCGCGTTCGAAGCGGAGTTCGCCGCGGGCAACGAAGTGGGCGCGTCGTTATGCGTCATGGTCGGAGACGACGTCGTGGTGGACCTGTGGGGCGGCGTCGCCGACGAGGCGACCCGGCGACCTTGGGTGCGTGACACCGTCGCCACGACCTACTCGGTCACCAAGACCATGACGGCGTTGGCTATCCTGGTCCTGGCCGACCGGGGTCGTCTGGACGTCGATCAGCCGGTTGCGCGGTACTGGCCGGAGTTCGGCAGGGCGGGCAAGGACGAGGTGACCATCGCGCAGGTGCTCGACCACACGTCCGGTGTCTCCGGGTGGCAGCAGCCGATGACGGTCGACGACCTGTATCGGCAGCCGGACGCGGCTGCTGCACTGGCCGATCAGGTTCCGTGGTGGACGCCCGGTGACGGCTCGGGGTACCACGCACTCACTTTCGGGACGATTCTGGCCGAAGTGATCGCGCGCGTCACCGGCACCACCCTCGGGGCGTTCCTCGAATCGGAGATCGCCGGCCCTCTGGGAGCCGACTACCGCGTCGGCATGCGGGGCGGCCTGGACCGCATCGCCCCGATGGTTCCGCCGCCTCCCGCCCACGTCGATCTGGCGTCACTGCCCGCAGACGTCGAGCCTCGACGAACGCTCGGCAATCCGGTCTTCTCGGCCGCGATCACCGCCGACCCGACGTTTCTGGCTGCCGAACTGGGTGCCGTGAACGGTCAGGGGAACGCCCGCTCGGTAGCCCGACTGCAGTCGATCGTCACCGGGCGTGGACGCGCGGGCGGCCGCGCATTCCTGTCGGCGGAGACCGTCGATCGGATCGTCGAGACGAGAACCGACGGGGTGGACCGGGTGCTGGGCGTCCCGGTCCGCTTCGGGCTCGGGTGGGCGTTGTCAAGCCCGGCGATGCCGGGTGTGCCGGACGGTGATGTGTGCTGGTGGACGGGTCTCGGCGGTGCCGTCGTCTCCTGTGATCTCGGGCGCGGGATCACCGTCGCCTACGTCATGAACGCGATGGCGCCCGGATTGATCGGCGCCCCGCGCCCGAACAGGTATCTGGCTGCGGTCTACGAGTCGCTCTGACTCACTGCGCTCATGCGTCTTCGACGCGGTACGACACGGCCTTGAGGAGTATCGAGCCGATGTCCTTGGGGTCGTGTGCGACGAACGTGCTGCCGCGGGTCGCCTCCGAGATCCGTTCGAGCGCATCGGCGTCCGCGTCGTCGGAGATGCCGATGGTGACGATCGGGATGCGCCGCGCCGGATTCTTCATGATGTTCAGTTCGGATACGAGTTGGTCAAGGCTGATTGAGTGCGGGTCCTCGTTGCGGCCGTCGGTCATCAGGATGACGCTGTTCGAATACGCGGGATCGTAGGTGTCGTACACCTTCTTGAACGCGGCCAGCGCGGTGTCGTACAGCCCAGTCCCGCCACCCAGATTCGTGAGGCTGGTGTCGATGGCTCTGGTCAGGACATCGCGGTTGAGGACGCCGTCGGTCTTGTCCAGGACCGGGGCGATCGGTGCGACCTCCCGGTAGGGGGTACCGGAGCCGCCGCGGTCGATGCTGAACTCCCAGTATCCGAGCGCGGTGTTCTTGGGTAGCTTGCGCAGCCCGTAGACGGAGGCTTCCTTGAGCAGTGCTGCGCGGGAGCGCCCGCCCGCGTCCTGGCGCATGGAGCCGGACACGTCTTGGACGACGAGGGCACGGATCGGTCGGGTCAGGGCCGTCCACTTGCGGCCGATGTTGTCGATGAACGCGCGGTCGGGAGCATCGATCATGGTGACCTCCCCGACGCCCTCGCCGTCGGGCAGCGGTGAGCCGTCGGCGGGCCGGACGTGGTGCTCAGAACGGATGCGCGCGCCGTCGTCGCTCTTGACCGTGTCGGCGAGTGCCATGATCGCGTCGTTGGAGGTTACGGCCCGCCCCGAAGGGGCGACGTTCGCCACGCGGTAGTCGAGTGCGACGGTTCCGGTCTCGGGAACTGTGGCCGTGATCCCCGGGGCTGTGATCTCTGGGGCCTTGGCTCCCGCATCGGCCGCGAAGGTGGCGTAGGCGCGTTCGGAGACGAGCGCGAGGGACGTCCCGTCGTCCGCGGCCATCGTCGCCAGGTCGGGAGCGCCGTCCTCGTCGTTCATCCTCAGGGCGCGACCGGTCAGGGTATCGATCAATTGCGTGTGGGTCATCGAGCCGTTCGACATCTCGGCGAGCGCGCCGACGACCGCGGCGTTGCTGACATCGCTGGTGGCAGGCGAGTCGACGCGCAGCGGCGGCGTCGCGAGGACTTTCGACCAGGACGGGACCTTCGGCAGGTCGCGTCCTGCGACGACGATCGGCGAGGTTCCGATGGACGGTCCGATCCCGGACCACGTGTGCCCGAGCGCCGTCCCTACCTGGCGGATCCGCGACTGCGACTCGGCTACCCAGATATCGGGCGTTCGACTGCCCGCGAGACGGTCGGCCACGTGACTGGCGGCGATGGCCTCCACCGTGAAGTCGAAGCAGGAGGATTGCTCGGTCTGATCAGCGAGTTCGCTCACGTAGTCGGCGAGGTCGCCTTCGGCGATCACCGAGACGGGCTCGACCTTGTCGCACGATGCCCGAGTGCTGTCCCAGACGACGTACACCCCGATGGCGAGGACCGCCACCAGTGCGACGGACACACCGACCCGAAGTCCGGTGCTGTGCGACGCACCGCCGTCGGTGTTGTTGACGTGTCGACCCATCTGGGGGCGCCTCCTTGCGAGAATGTCGTGATCGCGAAGAAGGCTAGCCCACGAGCGTGAGGCGCGGCACAGTGGTACTGCAAAAAAAAGGGGGTACTGCATGAAGGGCACCGCATCCGCATCACGTCCGAAACGTTCATGACGGTGTTGCGGGTACCGGTCTAACGTCGTCGTCATGACCCAGACGAATGCCCACTCGCCCAGACTCAACGCACTGTCGATCGTCTGCGACGATCTGCAGGCGACGCTCGCCTTCTATCGCCGTATCGGACTGCCGATCCCGGACGCCGCCGACGATGCGCCGCACGTCGAAGCGGACCTCGGCGGATTCCGGGTGATGTTCGACCCGGTGTCGACGGTCCGCGGATTCGACCCAGACTGGACACGGCCGCGGGAGGGGTCCTCGCCGATGAGCCTGGCATTCGAGTGCCCGTCGGCCGACTCGGTCGACAGCATCGTCGCCGATCTCGCCGACCTCGGCGCGCGGGTCGTCCGCCCGCCGTTCGATGCGCCGTGGGGTCAGCGTTATGCGACGGTGCGCGATCCGAACGGCAACGAGGTCGACGTGTATGCGGCCGGTGGCTGACCTACTCGGTGAGCCCGAACTCGGCCGGGCGTCGTCCGGTGAGACGGACGATGTCTCGGTACAGGTGTGGATAGTCGGCGTAGCCGGCGGCGGTGGCCGCATCGGACAGCGAACGACCGGCGCGCAGCATCTCGATGGCGTCGCCCGCGCGAAGGATCACCTGCAGTTTGCGCGGGCCGTAGCCGAATGCGGCGACGCAGCGGCGGTGGAGTTGACGTTCGCTGAGGCCGAGTAGATCGGCGGTCGGCGCCGCTCCCGCGCCCCGGGACAGCGCCGCCACCGTCGGGCCGACCCACGGCTCGACCGCGGCGGACGCTGCGGCCTGCGCGGCGTGGGGTGTCCGGAGTCGCCATGCGAGCGCGGGTGCGACGTCAGCCAACGGAACCGTGAGATCGGGTGTCGGCGCCCGCCACCGATACGGTGTCGCCGTCGAAGACCAGGTCCATGCAGCCATCCGGATAGACGAGCACCGGGTCGCTTCCGATCCGGTGTGACCACGACTGGGCCCGCCGGTCGTCCATGAATCAGTCGTCCATGTGTTGGGAGGGGGCCGAGACGGCGTCGTCGACGACCTTGAGTGGGGTGAACCAGCCGAGGAACACCGCCCCGACGGCCAGGACACTGCCGAGGACGACGAATGAGGTCTGCAGCGGTTCTTCGAACGCGGCCCGTGCGCCCGCGGTGATCTCGTCGGCGAGACTCGACGCCATCGGACCGAGTTCGTCGCTGACCTTCACCGCGCCCGCCATCGAGTTGCGGATCGCCTCGTCCGCGACCGCGGCGGCATCGGGGTCGATGGGCGAGATCTGGGCCGCTGCGGCGTCGGCGGTCGGTCCGATCCGGCTCTCATATCCGGCTGCCATGATGCTGCCCGCCAATGCGATTCCGATCGCCGCGCCGATCTCGCGGGCGGTGTCGTTGACAGCCGAGCCCACTCCCTGATTGTCCACCGGAGTGTTCGACATGATCGCGGTCGTCGACGGCGCCATCGCCAGGCCCATGCCGACCGCGCACACGCCGAGCATCACCGCGACCTTCCAATAGGCGTCGATGTCGAAGACGCCGAGCGCGATCACCCCCGCCGCCGTCACGCCGATACCGATCGAGATCACGAAACGCAGCGAGTCGAAGCGGGCGGCGACCCAGTTGCCGATCAGTGCGAACGATCCGACTCCGACGACGAGCGGGAACAACGCGACCGCGGACTTGAGCGGCGAGTAGCCGAACACCAACTGCAACTGCTGCAGAATCAAGAAGAACAGGCCGAACGATGCCAGGAACTGCAGCATCACCGATAATGACCCGGCGGCGAACGCGCGGTTGCCGAACAGATCGACGTCGAGCAGGGGATCGGTGCGTCGACGTTCGACGAGGATGAACACCGCGACGAGTACGACGCCCACGCACAAGCAGGACAGGACGAGTGGATCGGTCCAGCCGCGATGCGGACCTTCGAGGAGTCCGAACACGACGCCTGCGATCGCCGCGGTCGACGTGAGCGAGCCGATGACGTCGAAGCTGCCGGGGTGCTCGTCCTTCGATGAGCCGATGGTCAGGACGAGGCCGAACACGAGGGCCGTCGAGGCGGCGAACGTGATGAACACCGAGTGCCAGTGGAAGTAGTTGAGTAGGACGCCGGTGACGAAGAAGCCGGCGATCGCGCCGACGCCGGCGACGGCGGCCCACACGCTGATCGCGAAGGCGCGCTTGTCCTTCGGGACGCCCGCGGTGATCAGCGATAGCGTGGTCGGCATGATCAGGGCTGCGCCCGCGCCGGTGACGAAGCGGGTGACGATGAGTGCGGTCGGGCCCTCGACCCAGATGGCGGCGAGCGAACCGAGGCCGAAGACGACGAGGCCGATCAGCAGGACGCCGCGCCGACCGAAGCGGTCGCCGATCGCGCCTGCGGGCAGCAGGAGTGCGGCGAGGATGAGCGTGTAGCTGTCGAGAATCCACGTCATCTGCCCGGTCGTGGCGCCGGTGTCCGCGGCGATATCGGGCAGTGCCGTGTTGAGGGCGGCGATGCCCGCAACGACTAAGCTGACGGCGGCGCAGGTGATCAGGACGAGCCACCCGGCGCGGAGCGAGGTCGATCCGTCATCTGTTCGATATTCGACACGCATCGTTAGTTCACCTGTTTCTCTGGTAACTCGTGTAACTGTAGTCACACGGGCAAATAACCGCCCGACACGAACGAAAGTGGATGATCATGGCTGCAGATCGAATTGCGCGGTCTCCCGAATTGAGCGATGTCCGACTCCATATCGGGC